>JAODMX010000061.1 GCA_025464735.1 Frondihabitans sp.
GCGGCGGTGCTGTCGGCTTTGCGGATCGTGTAGTTGGCCGTGCGCTGTGCCAGGGCAGGACCGGTGAATCGAGTCGCTGCCACCTTCGGATCGAGGTTCTTATCGGCAGTCGTCTGCACCGCGACGATCCGCTGGAGAATCCTGGTCGCCTGGGTCACGGTGACATCGGGGGGCTGGAGGTCTCCGGCCTGGGGCGCCTGGGCCGTGGCCGTCGCGGTGGGAGTGGCGCCGGAAGTCGCAGAGCCCGAGGAGAACTGCGGCCAGTACTGAGACGAGCAGCCGGCAAGCCCGAGGGAAGCCACGAGTACGACGGGGACGACCGCGACCATTCGGCGGGCCCGTCGGCGCCCTCCTCCACTACCGAGCGCGGCTTTGCGTTCGGAGCGGGCCGAGCCCTGTCGTTCTACCCGGGGCACCTTCGGCCGCTTGCCTGTTCCCGAGGTTCGTCGCGGACCCCGAGTCCGCCGGTGATGGGCGATGGCCCAGATGAGGAGCAGGATCCCGATGATGAAGACCAGGAGGCCGCCCGACACAAGCGGACCCACAAGTGGTGTCGCCGTGGACAGCGGCCACGTGACCGAAACCTTCGATGGAGCGGGATCCGTGCCGTTCGAGGCCACGATCAGTGAGATGTTCTCGGGCGCCTCGAGGTCGAAGTCGAGCGATTTTCCGGTGTATTCCTGGTACCAGAGGTCGGACCCGGCGGGGTTGGGAACCTTCCCCTCTCCGGTGGTCGTCTTCGAGACCAGTTTCTTAGTGGCGGTGTCGAACGAGATCTGGTTGTAAGCCGCGCCGTCGACCCAGCCCGTGATGTCGCTCGTCCGGCCGTAGGCGGCGAAGACGCGCGAGCCACCGGAGATCGAGATGCTTTCGCGGCCCGGGTAGCCCTTCAGGGCTTTGGCGGAGATCACGGTAATCGGGGCAGCCGAAGTCGTCGTCACGCTGGAAGTGACCGAATCGGGTGGAGCGAAGACCGTCCGTTGCGCCAGACCGAGCAGGACCAGCAGCGCCGCCACGACAAGGGTGACGACGGCTAAGACGAAACGCACAGTGCTTTCTCCCTTCGTGCCACCTTCCCGGAACGGCGGCAGCGAATTTAAGACGGTTCAGGATAGCCGACGTCTCTGGGAGCAACCTAGCCAGGCGCAGCATCGTCGGCATCCCGCTAAAATGCGGGGGTTCGCTTTCTTTGGCGATTCGTTCACCCGTCCGTCGTTATTTGGAGCCCCCGTCGGGGCTCGCCCACCCACCCAGGAGACATCGTGGCCACTGATGAGGCTGAATTCGGAACAGAGCTCCGCGGCTACAAGAAAGAAGAAGTCGACCGGGCACTCGGCGACCTTCGCCGCGAACTGATCAAGGCGAACGCCGACCGGGCCGACTCAGCCTCCGAGACGAAGCAGCTCGCGGGGCAGATCGAGCAGCTGCAGGACGAGCTCGAAGAAATCGGGGCCCCGAGCTACCGCGGCCTCGGTGCGAAGCTCGAGAACACCCTTCGGCTCGCCGAAGAGCAGTCACAGGAGTTGATCGGCAAGACCGAGCGCGAAGCGCAAGAGCTCCGGACGTCGTCGGCGACCGAAGCCCAGCACACGCTCGAGGCGGCTTCGGAGCGAGCAGCCGACATCCTCGACGACGCCCGCGGTCGTGCCGCGGCGCAGATCGAAGAGTCGACTGGAGAGGCCGACCGCCTTGTCGCACGAGCGCGCGACGACGCGAGCGCCATGATCGCCGACGCCGAGCGCGATGCGGCCGCTGCCCGTGCCACCGCAGCCACCGAAGCTGCTGAAGCTCTGTCCACCGCTCGCCGCGACGCGGCGGCCGAGCGCTCGGAAGCGGAACGCGAAGTCGCCGAGCTGCGGGCGAAAGTCGCCCAGGAGGTCAGCGAGGCTCGCGACGCCGCGGCCGACCTCGCTCGCCAGACCGAAGAGACCCGGGCACGCTTCCTCAGCGACTCGGAGCGGCAGCGGGCCGATCTCGAGCTCGAGGCGACGACCGTTCGCGACGACCTCGCGCGACTCGACGAGAGCACGCGCGCCGAACTCGAACGCGACGTCACGACGCGCCGCGCCGACTTGGATCGGGAGGTCGTCGGCACCCAGGCCGAACTGGCAGACGACAAAGAGAACCAGCGCGCCGAACTCGAACGTGAGATCAGCGCAGCCCGCGCCGCCCTCGCGAACGACGCGGAGGCCACTCGCCTCGCCCTCGAACGCGAGGCGGAGACCACCCGCGCCGACCTGGACCGTGAGGTCGAGGAGGCGCACAACGACATCGAGGCGGCACGCGCCGCGAGCCGCGAAGAGATCGAGCGCACGACAACCGAGACGCGGGAACAGATCGCTCGCGATCTCGAGCAGACTCGAGAGCGTCTCGTCCGCGAGAGCGACGAACAGGCCGCTCGACTCGCCGCGGAGTCCGAGCGTGCCCACGCCGACCTCGCGGCCGATCTCGCGGAGATCCGGGCCCGGCTGGCCCACGACGACGAAGAGCAGCGCGCCCGTCTCCTCAACGAGCGCGAGACCCTCGACGCCGAGATCCGCGCTGAGCGCGAGCGTGTCCACGCCGTCCTCGACCGGGAAGCCGCCCAGGCGAGAACAGACCTCGAACTCGAGCTCGCTACCCGACGCGACGAGGCCGAACAGGACTTCGTGCAGCGTCACAACGATGCCGTCGCCGAGACCCAGGCTTACCTCGACGAGGCCAACGCCCAGCTCGCCGACGTGACCGCGCGCGCCGAGGCCAAACGCCGGGAGTCCCGCGAAGCCGAGGCTGCCGCTTACAACGACGCCAAGAAGACCCGTTCCGAGGCAGACCGGGTCGCCTCCGAGACGATCACCAACGCCCAGAATCGGGCCGAGTTCCTCGTCTCCGACGCGGAACGCCGAGGTCGAGACATTCTGGGTGACGCGGAAGAGCGGCTCTCCGAGATGTCCAGGGAGCGCGACTCCGTGGCCGCCTACTTCGAGAACATCCGCGACATGATCGACCAGGTCAGCCCCGAGTGAGAATCGCGCACCCGTACCGCCTCGGGCTCCTAGGCGGTCTTGGCGTTTTGAGCGCGGTCGTGATCGGCACGGCCATCGGCGAGCTCTCGACGATCCTCACCTATGTGGGGGTGGCACTGTTTCTTTCGCTCGGGCTCGATCCGGTCGTGTTCTGGCTGGAGAACCGCAAGGTCGCGCGGCCGCTTGCCGTCACGATCGTCATGGTCGCCGTGCTCCTCGCATTCGTCGGCGTCGTTTTCGCCATCGTTCCGACGATCGTGAGCCAAACCACCACCCTCGTCAGCAACGCGACGACCTACCTGCAGAGCGTCACCGCGAAGCAGTTCGTCGACAATCTCCAGTCGATCGTGCCGAAGAACGTCTTCAATGTGCAGGACGCCGTGACCTCCGTGATCTCCTTCCTCACGGATCCGAAGAATGTCGTCACGATCGGCGGCGGGGTCCTCGCGGTCGGTGTCGCGATTGGGAGCGGCGTCGCCGGGGTCATCGTGGTCCTGATCCTGACGCTGTATTTCATGGCCTCGCTCAACAGCATGAAACACGGCCTCTACCAGCTGGTGCCCAATTCGAGCCGGTCGGAATTCGCCCGACTCTCGGATGCCATCAGCGCCTCCATCGGGCGCTACGTGATCGGGCAAATAGCTCTGGCTCTGCTGAACGGTGTCCTCAGCTTCATCGTGCTGACGATCGCCGGAGCACAGCTGCCGGCCTTCTTCGCCTTCATCGCGTTCATCGGCGCACTCATCCCCCTGGTCGGAACGGTGAGCGCCGCAGCCGTCATCGTCGTTGCCCAGGTGGCGCTCCTGCCCCTGTCGCCCGCCACCTGGATCTTCCTGGCGATCTGGTATCTCGTCTACATGCAGGTGGAGGCGTACGTCCTCTCGCCGCGGGTGATGCGCCGGGCGGTCAAGGTCCCCGGCGTGATCGTGATCATCGCCGCCCTCGTCGGTGGCACCCTTCTCGGCGTCCTCGGGGCCCTCATCGCCGTGCCCGTGGCCGCCGCGGTCCTGCTCATCGTTCGCGAAGTCGTCATACCCCGCCAGAACGAACGGTAGGTCGACGCGGGGTCGCTGCTCCACCGCCGGGTAAGACCTTCTAGACGGCGGTCCAGGTCGTGGCAAGCGGAAGAGCAGCCGGATTGACGACGCCCACTATCTCTGTGAGCACCCGACGAGTCTGAGTCTCGCCCACCCAGAGGTGCTTTCCACCGTCCACCACGATCAGCTCGGTCTCGGGAACCACGGCAAAACGCTCGCGTGCTTCCGGAGGCCTCAGGAAGTCGTCGAATTCGGGGACGACCGCCACTAGAGGTCTCCCGCTCCCTGCCCACCTGGCCAGTTCAGTCTCGGAAGTGCGCGACAGCGGAGGCGACAGAAGGATCGCACCCGCGATGGCGTGGTCGAGGCCGTGCTTGAGCGCGACCTCCGTGCCAAAGGACCAGCCCAGAAGCCACGGCGTCGGGAGGCCCTCGTTCGCGAGGAAGCGGACGGCCGCGGCGAGATCGAACCTCTCGGCGACGCCGTCGCCGAATTCGCCTTCGGATCGTCCCCGAGGAGACGAGGCGCCCCGAAAATTGAATCGCAAGACCGCGAGTCCGGCTTGGGCGGGCAAACGCGCCGCAGCCTTGCGGATGATGTGCGAATCCATGAATCCCCCCGCGGTGGTCAGCGGGTGCAACGTGAGAAGCGTCGCCACGGGCGGGCGGTCGAGAGGGACGCTGAGTTCGCCGACGAGAGTGAGCCCGTCTTCCGTGTGCAGCTGGATATCGTCTCGGCGCGCTGGCAATTCGATGCCACCCCTGACCTCGACGGTCTCGCCGCTCATGAAATCTTCCAGCAGTGGTTGTGCCAGTGGCGTCGCGCGGCCAAGTCGGCCTCTTCGCCGAAAAGCCCATCGGCCCGCCAGGCAACGATGTGAGGTGTGCCCGGTTCGATGGGGAGCGCGCAGCCCGGACAAAGGTAGGCCTTGGTCGAGGAAGTGCCGGCTATGGACTGGACAGTGAATGCGCGCCCGTGTCGAACCTCGGAGTGTTGGCCGCCGTAAAGAACTCGGGAGAGGTCAACAGCCTCGTCTTCGCTGGGCGCTCCACTGGTGCCGCGACGAGGGCGATTGCTGCGAGGCATGCTTCCACCCTATCGAACGCTGCCCAGCGCTCCCGGCTCGACGCCAAGGCACCGTCGGCGGCCTCAGAACGCTCGTGGACGGCTCAGTACCAGTTGTTGGCCTCGGAGTGGGCCCAAGCGGCGCAGGGCGTGCCGTAGCGACCCTGAATGTAGTTGAGGCCCCAGGTGATCTGCGTGGCCGGGTTGGTCTGCCAGTCGGCACCGACGGAGGCCATCTTGCTGCCGGGGAGAGCCTGCGGGATTCCATACGCGCCGGAGGCGTTGGATGCGTAGACGTTCCAGCCGGACTCTTTGTCCCACAGCGAGACGAGGCAGTTGTACTGGCTGGTGTCCCAGCCGCGGGCGGCCACGAGCTGCGCGCCCACGGCCTGAGCGCTTCCCGGATCGGGGGTACCGGCCACCGGGGCCGTGGCGGTGGTGGTCGTCGTAGTCGTCGTTGCGGTACTCGTCGTAGCGGCAACCTTGGGCTTCACTACGACCGGCGCGGTGTACTGGACCGTGTAAGCGTCTCGCGCGGTCGACGGGGCGGAGCCCGCGGACACCGTGTAGTTCTGGCCGCTGATGGTGTACCCCTGCGCAGCAGGTGCCGTCTCGGTCACCGCGGTGGCGGTCGAGGCATACGCACCGGAGAGCGGGTTGATCAACGAGGCCGAGAGAAACGCGAAAGTGGCGGCGAAGCCGACAAGCGGGAGGACGACACGCTTGCGCGTCACTAGCGGACGGCGAAACGCGGACTCCGAAGCCGTGGAGGCCAGAACGGGACGCACCTGACGGACCGGAGCGAAGGAACGAGCCGACACGGTGGGCTTCACCGTGTCGCGATCAGCGCTACGAGCGGTCAGCTGCTCAGCCATCTGGGGTCGCTCATCGGGGACCCGACTTCGTCGGCCGTGATCCACCTCACTGTTCGTGAGAGGAGTACGAGCCTTACCGGATACGTTAGTTGCAGCGTGCCTACCCATAAGTGTTGTAACTATAACGGACGGATCACGACAAGCCAAGGAGGCTCATCGCACCGCCAGCATCACGTCCACCACGCTGTCCAGCACGAGATCGACCTGACCCTCCCGATATCCGCCTCGTTTCGGGCGGAAAACGCTCGTCCGCACGTCTTCGATGCTGAGTGGACGACCGTCGGAGAAATAGCCCTTGAGCCGGGTCACCATGCGGTCGACGTCTTTGGGGTGGTAGCCGACCGACAGGACCGTGACCCGGTCGAACCGGTGCTTCTCGGGGCGTTCCAGTCGGGTGACAATGGCCTCGGCCAGGGCTCGCGCCTCGGAGAACCAGGTCTCGTCACCAGTCTCTCGAAGTACGCGGTCACGCTCACGAGTCGCGAACGCATCCTCCAAGCGCTCGAGAGCAGTGTCGACGTGCTGGGGCGAATACCCGCCCTTGACCATCGTGAAGGCCGTGTGCCGAATACTCTCGGCGCCGATGGTATCTGCCCGGACACTCTTGGCGCCCGCACCCTCGCTCGAGGAGGCACTGTCGTTCGAGTAGGCGCTCCGAGCCTCCCTGAGGAAGTCTTCGACCTGCTGAACGTCGTAGCCGCGCTGGGAACCGGTCACCTTGGGAAATGTCGCACTCACGGCCACCATTGTGCCGTATGTCGCCGATGAGCTGGGTGAGCGCCTTATGTGAAGATCAGGAACAGCGCATAGGCGGCCACGGCGGAGGGCAGCGTGCTGTCGAGCCGGTCGAGGAAACCGCCGTGGCCGGGAAGCCACGTCGAGATGTCTTTGATCCCGAGATCCCGCTTGATGAGCGACTCGGTGAGGTCACCGATCGTCGCTGTGAACGTGAGCACGGCTCCGAGGACCAAACCGAGCCACCACGGCTGATGGATCATGAAGAGCGAGATGAGGATGCCGGCGATCATGCTCGCGGCCACCGACCCGGCGAAGCCCTCCCAGGTCTTCTTCGGGCTGATCCGCGGTGCCATCGGGTGCTTGCCGAACGACAGACCGGTCGCATAGGCGCCCGTATCGACCGAGATGACGATGATGAGCGCACCGAGGGTCCACCACTGGCCGTCGTGCTGGGCCGTCAGAAGCACGAGGAAGGATCCGAGGAAGGTCGTGTAGATCTGGACGAACGCCCCGGTGCCGAGATCGCGCCAGAGGTCTGCGGCCGACTCACGACCGGCACTGGGGATGGCGAGGGCCAGCCTCCAGAGCGAAACCACGACGATTCCCGCAATAAGCGTCAACCACTGCCCCTGGGCGCCGAAGAAGTACGCCGCGGGAACCACCGCCACACCGACGACCACGCTCGGTATGCGGGGCACGTTCCGGCCGGCGGAACGGAGCGCACTGGTGAGCTCGACCACGATGAAGAAGATCAGGACCGCTGCCACGATCATGAACAGCGCCTTGACGAGGACCAGGCTGAGGAGCACCGCTCCGCCGAGCCCGACCCCGATTCCGATCGCGGCGGGGAGGTTGCGGCCGGTCCGGGCCGTCAGCTTCTCGTTGCCTGCTTCGAGGCGGGCACGCTGAGCACGCAGTTGCGACTCGATGTCGTGCCGAGCAGCCTGGGCCCGGGCATCGAATTCGGAGCGTTTCTCGGAACCGCCCGGATGGGCCTCGTGGCCGTGGTCGTCGTCGCTCATGTCGGAAGGGGCCTGATCCATCAGACCTCGAGGAGCTCCGCTTCTTTCTTCTTGAGGGCATCGTCGATGGCATCGACGAACCCCTTGGTGATCGTCTCCAGCTCTTTCTCCGCGCGGGCGACCTCGTCGTCTCCGACCTCGGTCTTCTGCGAGTCGAGGTCGTCTTTCGCTCGACGTCGGATGTTGCGCACAGCGACCTTCGCCTCTTCACCCTTCGACCGGACGATCTTCACGAATTCCTTGCGGCGATCCTGGGTCAGCTCGGGGATCGTGACGCGCACGATCGTCCCGTCGTTCGTCGGGCTCGCCCCGAGGTTCGGGAAGGTCGCGATGGCCCGCTCGATCTCTTTCAGCGCGGTCTTGTCGTAGGGAGTCACGATGAGAGTGCGGGCCTCGGGAGCCTGAAGAGACGCCAGCTGAGCGAGCGGAGTCGGTGTGCCGTAGTAGTCGACCGGGATCTTCTGGAAGAGCGCCGGGTTGATCCGGCCGGTGCGCACCGTGTTGAAGTCATCTTTCGCGACCTCGACGGCTTTGCCCATCTTCTCTTTGGTCTCGGTCAGTACATCAGTGATCGCCACAATGCTCCTTCAGGTCTCTTCGGAAGCTTACCGGTCGACAGGGAGGTCACTTGCTGACCACGGTGCCGATGCGCTCACCGCGGATCGCGCGAGCAACATTGCCCGCCCCCTCCATGCCAAACACGTGCATGGGCATGCCGTTGTCCATGCAGAGGCTGAACGCGGTCGAATCGACCACCTTCAGGCCCTGCACGAGGGCCTCCTGGTACGTGACGCGGTCAAGCTTCGTGGCTGTGGGATCCGTCCGCGGGTCGCCGGTGTAGACGCCGTCGACGCCGTTCTTGGCCATGAGGACCTCGTCCGCGCCGATCTCGAGGGCGCGCTGCGCCGAGACCGTGTCGGTCGAGAAGTAGGGCAGGCCGGCCCCCGCACCGAAGATGACGATGCGCCCCTTCTCGAGGTGACGCCCAGCGCGGCGCGGAATGTAGGGCTCAGCGACCTGGGTCATGGCAATGGCCGACTGCACCCGCGTCGCCGCGCCGGCCTGCTCGAGGAAGTCCTGGAGGGCGAGCGCGTTCATGACGGTGCCGAGCATTCCCATGTAGTCCGCGCGCCCACGATCCATTCCGCGCTGGCTCAGCTCGGCGCCGCGGAAGAAATTCCCGCCGCCAACAACGATCGCGACCTCGACGTCGGTCGCCGCCTCGGCGATCTCGCGCGCGAGAGCACTGACGACATCGGGATTCACGCCCAGGGATCCGCCCCCGAATGCCTCCCCGGACAGTTTGAGGAGAACGCGCCTGCGGCTGGTCTTCGAATTCTTCATCGGTCGTGATCTCCCTCGTCGTGGCTTCAGCCAGAGTATCCAGTTGGTGTCGTCGTGTGCGTGCGGGCAGAGAAAACGGGGTTCGAGACGATCACTCGTCTCGAACCCCGTTCATCGATCGGTTACGCGCCGACCTTGACCCGGGCGAAGCCCGTGATGGTCATGCCCGCGTCGGTGAGCACCTTCGCGACGGACTGCTTGGAGTCTTTCGCATAGGGCTGGTCGAGAAGGACGATCTCCTTGAAGTAGCCGGTGAGTCGACCCTCGATGATCTTCGGGAGAGCCTGCTCGGGCTTGCCCTCGTTCTTCGCGGTCTCTTCGACGATGGCGCGCTCACGCGCGACCTCGTCAGCCGGGACCTCATCGCGCGTCACGAACTTCGGGTCGGCGAATGCAATGTGCTGCGCGATCGAGCGACCGGTCTCGGCATCGCCACCGGTGTAGCCGACAACGACACCGACCTGCGGGGGCAGGTCTTTGCTCGTCTTGTGCAGGTAGATCGCGAACTGCTCACCCGCCACCGACTTGACGGTACGGAGTTCGACCTTCTCACCGAGAAGAGCGGCCTCGTCGTTGACGAGCTCGCCCACGGTCCGGCCGTCGACGGCTGCTGCGTTGCCCGACTCGGCGTCGGTCGCACCGGCAGCGGAGACGGCGTCGAGGACGGTCTCAGCGAGCGCGACGAACTTGTCGTTCTTCGCGACGAAGTCGGTTTCACTGGCGAGCTCGATGAGGGTCGCCGAACCCGTGCCCGCCGTAGCGGTGACGAGACCGGCGGTCGTGGTGCGCCCTTCGCGCTTCGCAACGCCCTTCAGACCCTTGACGCGAAGGATCTCGATCGCCTTCTCGAGGTCGCCATCGGCTTCGACGAGTGCGTTCTTGCTGTCGAGCATGCCCGCACCGAGGCGGTCACGCAGCACCTTGACGTCTGCGAGTGAGTAGTTGGCCACAGATGTGCCCACCTTTCGTGGAATCAGCCAGTTGGGGAAAGTGGATTACTTCGCGTCGGCAACGGCAGCTGCGTCGACCGCAGCAGCGTCGACGTCGACCGCGTTAGCGA
>JAODMX010000081.1 GCA_025464735.1 Frondihabitans sp.
CCCCTCAGAGCGAGACCCTCGAACGGGCCCCATCGCCGTGCTGCGCCGAAGAGCTCGGGGCAGGAATCGACCAGGTTCATAGGCCGAACACCGAGACAACCCCGTAGGGTCGAGCAATGAGCGCAGAGCTGACCCTTGGGGCGGAAGAAGAGCTGCACCTGATCGATTTGTCGACCAAGCGGCTTTCAGCCAAAGCTCCACAGCTGTTGTCGAAGCTCCCGGGAGACAGCTACGGGGCGGAGCTGCAGCGGACGACCGTCGAGACCAACGTGCCCGTCGTGAGGAGTCTCAGCGACCTGCGCCGTGAGATCCTGCGGCTCCGGGGCGATCTGGCCGAGGTGACCGGTAAGAACGGCGTGGCCATCGCGGCGGCGGGCACCGCTCCCCGGTCGGAGTTCGCCGACTTCGAGCTGACCACGACGGGCCGCTACGGCCGCATGCAGGAGCAATACCGCATGCTCGTCGACGAGCAGCTCATCTGCGGGCTACAGATCCACGTCGGTGTCGCCGACCGTGACATGGCCGTGCAGATCGCGGGTCGGGTCGCGCCGGTGCTGCCCGCGCTTCTGGCCCTGAGCGCGAGTTCGCCGTTCTGGAACGGCCAGGACACCGGCTATGCCAGCATCCGCTCGATCATCTGGCAGCGCTGGCCGAGCGCCGGTGCGACCGGCCCGATGGCGAACGCGGCCGAGTACGACCGCCTGCTGAGTGACCTGATCCGCACGGGCGTCATCGCCGACAGCAAGATGGCCTACTTCGACGTGCGCCCCTCGTCGCACGCTCCCACGCTCGAGCTCCGCACCTGCGACGCCTGTCCTCTCGTCGACGATGC
Organism: Frondihabitans sp.; assembly: GCA_025464735.1. The sequence goes on from JAODMX010000081.1 coordinate 833, forward strand.
CGTCTTGATCGCCGGCCTCTTCCGGGCCGCCGTTCGGGCTGCGGAGATCAGCATCCTCGACGGGCAGAGGGTCGAGCTTCGCGCGGCCCCGCTGCATCGCGCAGCGATGTGGCAGGCGGCACGCTCGGGGCTCGAGGGCGAACTGCTCGATCTGGCCGCGCATCCGACCCGGCTTCCCGCCGCCGCGGCCATCCGGTCGCTGATCGCAGTGCTCCGACCCCAGCTCGAAGAGCTGGGCGACTACGCCGAGGTCTCGGAGTTGGCCGAGGCGACCCTCGCCCGCGGCAACTCCGCCGACCGGCAGCGGGCCGCTTTCTCGGAGCGAGGCGAGCTCGACGACGTGGTCGACCTCGTAGTCCGCGAGACGGAGGGGCCGGCTGCCGGCCCTGAGCTCGAGGCTCCAACCCTGACGGGCTACCGGTACCGCGCCGGCGACGAGGCCGTCGGCCCCGGGCTCCGGCCCCGCCCCGCCTACCGCGACGTCGCGGCGTTCTTCCACGATCTGGCCCCGGGCGAGATCACCCGCCGCTGCGAACTGCGCGACGAGTGGTCGGCGCGCTCGAAACTCGGCTTCATCGTCGAGGGGGAGGCGCGAGGCTTCCACGTCGACCTCGTTCCCCGCGTAATCACGCATCACGAGTGGAAGCGCCTCGAGCGCGGGCTCACGCAGCGGGCCAGGGCGATCGAGGCTTTCCTCCAGGACGCCTACGGTGAACGACGAATCGTTCGCGACGGTCTGCTCCGCGAGGGCGACATCGTCGGCGGAATGGGCTGGCGTGAGGAAGCCACCCGCATTCCCGCCGGTACGATCCGGGCGGCTGTTATGGGGTTCGATTTGATCCGCAACGGGTTCGGCGGCTGGCGGGTGCTCGAAGACAACGTCCGGGCGCCCAGTGGCGCCGCCTACGCGCTCGCCGTCCGGCGACTTCTCGACGAGGTCGTACCGGAGGTGCCGCGCCCCTTCGGCCTGTTGGATCCTGCGTCGGTGTTGCCGTTGCTGCGAGAGACGCTGCTGGCGCGAAGCGGCCCTGCCGGGGTCGGAGCGATTCTGACCGAGGGGGAGTCGAGCTCGGCCTGGTTCGAGCATCGGGAGCTCGCGGACGGCACGGGGTTCCTTCTCGTCACGGGAGACGAGCTCGAGGTGCGCGACGGCCGAGTCGTGGACCGAGCGTCGGGAGCGGTGATCGACGCGCTCTACCTCCGGATGGACGGCGAACTCATCGACATCCACGTCGCGCACGACGAGGCGCTCGGCGAGCACATCCTGGACGTTGCTGCGGTGGATGATGTCTATCTTGTGAACGCACCCGGCAACGGACTCGCGGACGACAAGGCCATGTACGTCGCCGTCCCCGACCTGATCGAGTACTACCTCGACGAGAAGCCCCTGCTCGAGTCGGTGCCGACCTACCGGCTCGCCGACGAAGCGGAACGCCTCGCCGTCCTCGACCGCGTCGGCGAACTCGTCACCAAGCCGGTCGACGGCGAGGGAGGCGTCGGCGTCCTGATCGGACCGAGCGCTTCGGCCGCTGACGTCGCGCAGAGGCGTCTCGAGATCGCACAGGATCCCGAGCACTGGGTCGCACAGGAAGTGGTGACCCTGTCCTCCCATCCGACCCTCACTCCGACAGGGCTCGAGCCGCGACACGTCGACCTCCGCGCTTTTGTGTATCTCACCGGGACCGGCCCCGGTGAGAGCAGACTCGCCGATTTCGCCCTCACGCGGGTCGCGCCGGAGGGAAGCATGGTCGTCAATTCGTCGCGAGGTGGCGGGGCGAAAGACACCTGGATCATCGGGCAGCACACGACGACCGAACCGATCTCCATCACGATCGCCGACACCCGGGAAGGAGCCTGACATGTGCGGACTCGCGGGAGAACTCCGATTCGACGGAGCGGCCGCCGATGTGGCAGCGACAGCACGGATGACCGGGTGCCAGGTGCACCGCGGCCCGGACGGTGACGGGCTCTGGAGCCGTGGGCCGATCGCCCTGGGTCATCGGCGCCTCGCGATCATCGACCTGTCGAGTGCCGGATCCCAGCCGATGGTCGATGCAGAACTCGGCCTCACGATCGCGTACAACGGCATGATCTACAACTACGAGTCGCTCCGAGACGAGCTGGCCGCTCGCGGTCACCGGTTCTTCTCAACCTCCGACACCGAGGTGATCCTCAAGGCATATGCCGAATGGGGCACGTCTTTCGTCGATCACTTCCTCGGCATGTTCGCCATTGCGATCTGGGAGCACCGGACCGGCAGGTTGATCCTGGCCCGAGATCGGCTCGGCATCAAGCCGCTGTACCTCGATCAGACGTCGTCGCGGCTGCGGTTCGCGTCGACGCTGCCGGCGCTGCTGCAGGGCGGCGGGACTGACACGTCGATCGATCGCGAAGCCCTCGGCTCCTACATGACCTTCCACTCGGTGGTGCCCGCGCCGCGCACGATCCTCAACGGCGTGAAAAAGCT
>JAODMX010000088.1 GCA_025464735.1 Frondihabitans sp.
TCGACGGGGGTTCCCGCGGCGATCGCTGTGAGTCCGCGCCGTGGCACGGGTGTCTTCGCAGACGGCCGCGCCCTCAGGCCGAGCACGAAGGTATTGCCTGAGCATGCCCGCGGCCACAACCGTTCGCTCGTCCTCCAGACCCTGTACACGGCCGGCCGACAGAGCCGGGCCGACGTCGCCCGGAGTACTGGTCTCACTCGCGTGACGGTATCCGACCTCGTCACCGAGCTGATGGCAGAGGGTCTCGTGATCGAGACCGGTCAACGCGAGGGGGCGAGACCCGGCAAGCCCGCGACGCTTCTGGACATCGATCGCGGAGCGTTCCAGATCGTCGGATTGGATCTCAGCCAGTATTCGGTATTCCGCGGCGCCATACTCGACCTCGATGGAAAGATCCTCAGTCGCTCGGAAATCCCGCTCGCGGGGAGCATCGGCGCCGAGGCCGTCGAGAAGGTGCTTCTGCTCGCCGAACGACTGGTCGGACTCACGACGGCCCCGATTCTCGGAATCGGCATCGGATCTCCCGGCGTCGTCGACCTGTCGGGCGTTGTGTTGACCGCGCCAAACCTCGGCTGGACCGACGTGCCCCTCCAGGCGAGCCTCACGGAGCGGTTCGGGGTGCCCATCGTCGTCGCGAACGATGCCAACGCCGCCGTGCTGGCTGAACACAGCTTCGGAGATGCGAACGGCGACATCATGCTCGTCAAGGTCGGTCACGGCGTCGGTGCGGGCCTTCTGCTCGGCGGCACCCTGCTCTTCGGCAGCCGCTTCGCCGCGGGGGAGATCGGTCACGTGGTGGTGGGAACCGACGGTGGCGCCGAGTGCGGCTGCGGAAAATTCTGCTGCCTGGAAACCTGGCTCGCGACCCCGCGCCTCGATGCGAAACTCGCGTCGGCGACTACGCCGACCGAGTCGCGCATGGTGCTCCGCGAGGCCGGCCAGCGGCTCGGGATAGCGCTCGCTCCGGTGGTCGGCGCGCTCAACCTGGCCGAGATCGTGCTCAGCGGACCGCCGGAGTTGCTCGATGGTCCGCTCATCGAAGCGACCATGGAGACCCTCCGCAACCGGACCATGGCCGAGTTCCACGGCGACCTCATCCTGCGGCTCACCACATTGGGTGACGACATCGTGCTGCGCGGGGCCGCCGTCATGGTGATCTCGGCGCAGCTCGGCGTCTCCTAGCGCACCGGGCCGCCGTTCCCGTTTGTTAGGGGGTCGGCCTAATTACGTGCTCCGTGACGCGTTCACGAGACGTCGAGCAGCGGTCGCCCGAGGGGCCCTCCATGTGTCCGCTATGTTTCCGGAATGTAAATCGTCCTAACAAACCTTGCGCGAACCCAGTTCGTAAGGTTTACTAACAAACACCAAATCGTCGGTAAAGCAATCCACCCTGCACCGCCCACCGTGCGACCCGCACGTTCGGCACTTCGAAAGGAAGCACCATGAAGAGAAAGTTTGCAAGCGTCACAGCTGTCGCTCTCGCCTCAGCGCTCGCGCTCGCTGCCTGCAGTTCGGGCACGAGCGCCCCCGCCGGAAGCGGAGCCAGCACGGCAGGCAAAGGCAAGACGATCACGCTCTGGCTCGCCGGCGGCGACACTCCGGACACCCTGCGCACCTACCTGAAGACAGAGTTCAACAAGGAGACCGGCGGCACTCTCAACATCCAGCAGCAGTCCTGGGGCGACCTGGTTCCGAAGCTCACCACGTCCCTCCCCGACGCGAACAACACACCCGACGTGACCGAGATGGGCAACACCCAGTCCCCGACCTTCACGAACGTCGGCGCGTTCCTCGACATCTCGAACATGTACGCGGAGCTCGGCGGCGCCAGCCTCCTCCAGTCCTTCGTCGACGCCGGCAAGGTCGGCAACAAGAACTACACGCTGCCGTACTACTTCGGCTCGCGTTACATGTTCATCCGCAAGGACATCTGGTCGAAGGCCGGCGTCGCCGTTCCGACCACTCTCGACGAGTTCAACAGCGCGGTCGCGACGATCGCCCAGAAGAACCCGGCAGGCGTGGCGAACTTCTCCGGCTTCTACCTCGGCGGTCAGGACTGGCGCGACGGCATCTCCTGGATCTTCGCCAACGGCGGTGACATCGCGACGGTCAAGAACGGCAAGTGGACCGCGACCCTCGACAGCGCCAACTCGCTGAAGGGCCTCACCCAGCTGCAGGCCATTTACAAGACCGCATCCAAGGCACCGAACGATGCCAAGGACAGCAACCAGTACATCTATCTGAACGATGACGATGCGATCCCTGGGGCGACGACCGCGGATGCCGCTACGCCGGTGTCTCTCGCGGCCGCGACCATCATGGCGCCGGGCTGGGCCCACTGGTCCATCGGGACCAAGGGTCAGACGGCGGGCAAGGTCACCCGTACCTGGGACGACACCACCTTCGGAGTTTTCGCGCTTCCGGGCAACGATGGCAAGCCGGCACCCGTGTTCGCCGGCGGTTCCAACATCGGCATCTCCGCGAAGAGCAAGAACCCTGGCCTCTCCAAGACGCTCCTGAAGATCATGTTCTCGAAGACCTACCAGGAGATGCTCGGCAA
>JAODMX010000105.1 GCA_025464735.1 Frondihabitans sp.
CGGCTCTGGAGGAGGGCATGCTGACTGCTGCCGCGCGCTACCTCTACGGAGACGCTGCGGGCCCGACCGAACTCGAACGGGTGAGGGAGCTTCCGCGACAGGCCGCATGCGTCCGCTTCGCCACCGACCTCGAGCGGCGATTTGCGGGCACGCTGGTTTTCCTCCCGGCCTACGACCTCGTGACAGATCGACCGACCACCATCGGTCTCGGCGATAGCTTTGTCGGAGGGTTCATCGCGGCGCTCGCATCCGTTCTCGAACCACGACCCAGAGAAGGATCCACGAAGTGAGACCGATTGCCATTCCGTCCAACCGGCCGCCCGACCGTTTCTACCGCGGCGGGCGCCGGATCACCGACTTCCGTGGTGAGGCACCGGCCGGAACTCACGAACCGGAGGATTGGATCGCGAGCACGACACATGTCTTTCGGCAAGCGCCGCTCGGGCAAACCGTGCTGCCCGACGGTCGCGGTCTGGCGGAGGCTGTCACCGACGAGCCTCTCGCCTGGCTGGGCGACGAGCACCTGCGGGCGTGGGGCGTCGATACGAAGCTGCTCGTCAAACTGCTCGACGCTGGGCAGCGGCTCCCGGTCCACGCTCACCCCGACGGTTCCTTCGCCCATCAGTACCTCGGCCGCCGGCACGGCAAGGCCGAGGCGTGGTACATCCTGACGGCCGGCACGGTCTACCTGGGCCTCAAAGAGGACATCTCTGAAGCCGAGCTCCGCTTGCTCGTCGATGCGCAAGACACCGACGGTCTCCTCGGGCTGCTTCACGCGATCCCGGTCGTACCGGGAGACGCCGTGTTCGTGCCCGCCGGCCAGCTCCACGCCATTGGCGAGGGGGTGTTCCTGGTCGAGGTTCAGGAGCCGGAAGACCTCTCGATCCTGGTGGAATGGAAAGGTTTCGATCTCGACGGCGAACGGGACGGTCATCTCGGGTTGGGCTTCGACACCGCCCTGCGTGCCGTCTCGAGGGCTCGAGTTGAGCGGTCCGCCCTCGACGAGCTGGTGGCCCACGTCGAGACAGGTTCGGCCCTCCCCGTGAGGGCGCGTTCGTTCTTCACCATCGAGCGTGTTCGGGTTGCCGGTGAGGTCGTCGTCACCGCCTCCTTCGCCGTCCTGGTCGTTCTCGACGGCGCGGTCGAGATCGATGATGAAGTCCATGCGGCGGGCGCGACCCTCGTCGTGCCATTCGATGCCGGGGCCCTTCGTGTCGCGGGGGACGGCACTGTGCTCGTCTGCCGTCCTCCGTCGCGGTGACCGACGCGGGGATACCGCGCGAGCGGCTGTCTCGGCGCGATCTCGAGGCGCGGCTCGGAGCCGTCGATCACCTCTGGGCACCGCGGTCGGTCGTCGTCGAGGACGGCTCTGCGCGCGGGATGCGGCTGATCGAGTTGACCGGTCTCGGGGGACTCGCGGTGGACGTCGAGCCCGATCAGTTCCTCGACCTCGGGCGTGCGACGTTTCGAGGTTCGCCGCTCTCGTTCGCGTCGGCTGACACGGCCAGGAACGCGGATACGTGGGCACGCCGGTGGCGAGGCGGCCTCCTCTCGACGTGCGGGCTCGACGCCGTCGGTGAGGCTCCCGCGGAACAGGGCGGGATGCACGGGCGTGCGCATCAGATCTCTGCCCGAGTCACAGCCGCTGAGGGCACCTGGGAGGGCGACGAGTACGTCGTCCGCGTCGCAGGGACGATGCGCGAGGCCTCTCTGCTTGGTTCGAACGTGTCGGTGAATCGCAGCATCACCGGCCGCGTTGGGGACTCGACGATTCGGATCCGCGACGAAGTCCGGAACGAGGGCTTCACGGACGTCTCGCTACGCCTCCTGTACCACGTCAATCTCGGCTGGCCATGGCTGCGAGCAGGGGCGACCGTCCGAGCGTCAGCCCGACCATCGACTGGCGGCGCAGCCTCGCCCTGGCAGGCAGACGTCGAGGCGCCGGAAGCCGGAGTCGCCGAGGTCGTCGACACTTTGGATGCGCTCAGCGACGACGATGGATGGTCCACCGCGAGTCTCATCGGTCCGGAGGGCAGCTTCGTCGTCCGCTCCCGACCTGAACAGCTGCCGTTCATGACTGTCTGGCGGAGCAGAGCCGCAGGGCACTACGCCCTCGGTATCGAACCCGGCACCTGCTGGCCCGCACACGCACCTGGACCGGATCGCGGCAAAATCGGGGTGATCCTGTCGGCGGGGACGACACAGACGGTCGACCTTGAACTCTCGGTCGTGGGACGGCTCTGACCGCTGGCGGGTGCGGCTCTGACGGTCGCCGGCGGTGACGCCGCAAAAACACCTGCGGTAGTCCCTCGTCGGGCAATTGACTTCGGAGTCAATCGACCTTTGAGGGAAGACCGGTCTCGAACGCACGGGACGACGTGGGTGGCGGCCTCGGCGTCAGTTGATGCAGGGGATGCCGTCGGTCGTCGGGGTCGCCGCTGCGCTGGCGGAACTGGACGACGCGGATCCGGACGATGACGACCCCGAGGATCCGGATCCGGATCCGGATCCCGACGACGAGGACGCCGTCGACTTCGCGGTGTCGCCGTCGGTTCCAAGCACGAGTGTCACGGTCGAGACCCCGGTCACGGCCTCCGTGGTCGCCCCGGGAACGTACTTCGCGAGCAGGGCCGCCCCGGCGGCCATCGATGCCGGGTACTGAATCGTCGTCGAACTGCGTGCTGCCACGGTCGAGGGCGTGGTGGTCTTGAAGCCGGCTTTGTTCAGGGTGGCGGTGTTCGTCGCGGCGGCACCGTTGACACCGCTTCCGTTGAGCACCGTGACAGTGACGTCGGACGGTTTCATCGTCACGGTCGAGCTGCTGCCGCTCGATGACGAGGTCG
>JAODMX010000163.1 GCA_025464735.1 Frondihabitans sp.
TTTACCCGTAGCTCGCGCGCGCCCCGCAGAGCCCCGCGAACGGGGAGTTTTTGCGCCCCTGGTAGGCTTGGCGGGTTTTTGCCACGAAACCAGGAGTGAATGCGTATGAGTTCCATGTCGTCCCGTCAGACCCCTTCGAAGAAGATTCGACCTCCGAGGCAAGGACGCCGACGACTGACCACGGATGACGTCACGGTGGTCGAAACCTCCCTGCTGAAGCGCGCGGTCGCCGCCGCGGCCGTCGGTAACGGCATGGAGTGGTTCGACTTCGGTGTGTTCGCCTACCTCGCGACGACGCTCGCCAAGGTCTTCTACCCGGATGCGAGTCCGGCTCTCGCCCTGATCGTCACCTTCGCCACGTTCACCGCCGCGTTCGTCGTGCGTCCCATCGGCGGTGCTGTGTTCGGGCCCCTCGGCGATCGGATCGGGCGGCAGCGGGTTCTCGCCGTCACCATGATCATGATGGCCGCCGGCACCTTCGCCATCGGCCTCATCCCGGATGCGAACACCATCGGTTTCTGGGCTCCGGTGCTGCTGTTGCTGGCGCGCCTGGTGCAGGGCTTCTCGACCGGGGGAGAATACGGCGGAGCCGCGACGTTCATCGCCGAGTACTCACCCGACAAGCGGCGGGGCTTCATGGGGTCGTGGCTCGAGTTCGGGACCCTCGGCGGCTACGTGCTGGGCGCCTCCTTGGTGACCGCACTGCAGTTCGCGATGCCGGAGGACACGCTGCTCAGCTGGGGCTGGCGGATCCCGTTTCTCGTCGCGGGCCCCCTCGGAATCGTCGGTCTCTACCTGCGGCTGAAGCTCGAGGAGACGCCGGCCTTCCAGAAGCAGCAGGAAGAAGCGGCCAAGCGCGAAGCCATCAAGACGCCCGTGCTTCGGCTCTTCGCCGAAAACTGGCGCGCGCTGCTGATCTGTATCGGCCTCGTTCTCGTGTTCAATGTGACCGACTACATGCTCCTGTCGTACATGCCCACGTACCTGACGACGACGCTCGGTCGAGATGCCACCAACGGCTTGATTCTCGTGATCGTGGTCATGCTTCTGATGATGGCCGTGATCGGTCTCGGTGGCCGACTTTCGGATCGTTTCGGCCGCCGCCCCGTGCTGTTCGCTGGCTGCCTCGGGTTCCTGCTGCTGTCGTGGCCCGCCTTGAAGCTCGTGCAGACGGACTCGACGTTCCTCGTCTTCGTCGGCCTGCTGATCCTGGGCCTCGTGCTCGTCACCTTCACTTCGACAATGCCTTCGACGCTGCCCGCACTCTTCCCGACGATCATCCGATACGGCGCTCTCGCGATCGCGTTCAACGTGTCGGTGTCGCTCTTCGGTGGCACGACACCTCTGATCACCGAGTCGCTGGTCGCCTGGGCGGGCAAGAACCATTTCGCCTGGGCCGATGACATTCCCGCGTTCTATCTGATGATCGCTGCAGTGATCGGCCTCATTTCGGTGTGGTTCACCAAGGAGACCGCGAACGTGCCGCTCTTGGGATCCGGTCCGGCCGTAGCGACGGACGAGGAGGCTCGCGATCTGGTCGCTGCCTATGCCGACGAGTCGAGCGACGTCGCGAAGTCCGAATGGGCGGTGGAATTCGCCCAGTCGGGCCCGATCGACATCGTGCGCCCGGTGTCCCCTCCGGTGCCGGAGGGCGTGTCGGCGTCGACGTCTCGCTGACTGCCACTCGACGGCGCAGATTGCGGCGACGTTTCTCGCAAGCGCCGAACGTGTAAAAGCCGGAGCTCACCCCTGGTGAGCCGCGGGCCTGGCCTCCATGATGAGCTTCGGGTCGATCGTCTCGGACGATCGTCCGACTCGGGAGGAGACCCGCATGCCGGCACCGCGACGTTCGCTTGCACAGACACGAGAGGCCTTGGTCGACGCCGCGATCCGCGTCATCGCGGCACGAGGCTTGGCTGCGGCGTCGACGAGGGTGATCACGGCCGAGGCCGGGGTGCCGCTCTCGGCGTTCCACTACGCGTTCGATTCAACCGATCATCTGCTTGACCGTGTGATCGAGCGAGTTCTCGACGGCGAGCGGGCGGTCGGCGTTTCGGCTCTCGAGTCGGAGGGCGACGAGCCGGCCGGGCTCGGCGCCATGGTCCGGCACGGGTTCGAGCAATACCTCGACCTGCTGATCGCTCGCCCCGAACACGAGCAGGCGATGCTCGAGCTGACCGCCCACATGCTGCGAACTCCGGGTCGAGAGCACGTCGCCCGCGAGCAGTACCTCGCGTACTACGCGGCAGCGGAAGTCGCTCTCGAGCATGCTGCGACGCGAGCGAAGACCGACTGGATGGTGCCGGTCGGTGAGGTGGCCAGGCTGACGGTGCTCCTGATGGACGGGCTGACTATGACCTGGCTGGCGGATCGTGACACCGAGGGCGCTCGCGCCGCGGTCACCTTTGCTGCAGCGTCCATCGCCGGCCTCGCGCGTTCATCCGGCGAAGACACGGCCCGGAACGACGCTGTGGTCTCGGGGCGGGCATGACCGCCGGGGCCGAAACCGGCGCGCCGGGAACGCGTGCCCCTGTTGTCAGCCACGAGCTGCTCGGTCGAGTTGCTCGCCCCTGGGTCGCCCGGTTTTCGATCGCATGGTTCGGCATCTGGATCGCGCAGCTGACGCCCATCCAGTTACTTCTGCCCGAGCAGGTGACGAACGTTCTCCGGCTGGATCCTGCGGATTGGGTGGCCAACGTTGTCGCGTTCGGCGTGGTCTCCGCGATCGCCGGCGTGTTCGCCCTCGTCGCCTACCCGCTCACCGGGGCTCTGTCGGACCGCACGCTTTCCCGGTTCGGCCGCCGCCGTCCGTGGATTGCCGGCGGCGCCGTCCTTTTCGCCGGTGCCCTCATCCTCCTCGGGGCTCAGAACACCATCGGTGGCGTGACCGTTTTCTGGGTGCTCGCGCTTGTCGGGTTCTGCGTGCTCACGGCCGCGCTGACCGCTGTGATCTCCGACCAGGTTCCGATCGGCCAGCGCGGCACGGTGTCGAGCTGGATGGCAGCCCCGCAGCCGATCGGCGTGCTCCTCGGGCTGATCGCGGTCGTCGCGCTGGGGCTGTCCCTCCTGGAGGGGTACGTGCTCGTGGCTGTTCTGCTGGTCGTCTGCGTCGCGGTCTTCGTGCTTCGCATGCCCGATCGGGTGCTGCTTCCCAGCGAGCGTCCGCGGTTGACCGTTGCCGCATTCATCCGGGGTTTCTGGATCGACCCGCGAACCCACCCCGACTTCGGCTGGACGCTCCTCAGCCGGATCCTTGTCAACTGGTCGAACGCGCTCACGACGACGCTGCTGCTGTACTTCCTGATGTTCGGCCTGCACCTCAGCGAGACGCCGGCCGAGACCGTCCTGCTGATCACGACGGTCATCTACAGCATCTTCTCGGTGGTGGCGTCCCTGTGGTTCGGCCGCCTCTCCGACAAACTCGGCAGGCGCAAGCTCTTCGTCGTCATCACGGCGATCATGCAGGCGCTCGCGGGTGTCCTGCTCATCGTCGCCCCCTCTGAGACGATGGTGTTCGTGGCCGGTGCGCTCTCCGGCTTCGGCTTCGGTGCCTTCCTCGCCGTCGACCAGGCGCTCGCCACGGAGGTCTTGCCGAACGCGGTCGACTGGGGCAAGGATCTCGGCATCATGAACATCGCCTACGCGATTCCGCAGGCGCTGGCACCGCTCGCCGGTGCTGCGCTTGTCGTCGTGGTCGGCGGGTTCTGGCTGCTGTTCGTCGGAGTCATCGTGTTCGGCATCGCCGGCGCTTTGGCGCTCGGCCCGGTGAAGGGCGTTCGATGAGTCACGACCGCGTCCCCGACGAGAAAGGCACCACATGCTGACCACGATCGACGATCGCGCTCTGGCGTTCGTCAACTTCTACGGGGTTCTGGGGGCACTTGGTCAGCTGTGCGCTCGAGTGCCGGCGGCACGCGACCTGGTCGCCTCGGATCCTCGTCCGACCTCCATCGGGTTCGCCGTTCGCGGTGGCCCCCGGGCCGCGCTCCAGTTCGCCGACGGCGGTGTTTCTGTGAGCGAAGGATCCGGGCGAGGCACCATCACGCTCCCGTTCACGGGGCCACGCACGTTCAACCGGGTGATCGCGGGAACCGCCAAGCCGGTCCCGGTGACCGGACTTACCAGGATCCCCTTCCTTACCGGCGTTTTCGCGCCCCTCACCGATCTGCTGACTCGGTACCTGCGGCCCATCCCGGAGGATCTGCTCGACCAGGCGTTTCGCGAGACGAGCACGATCCTGACCCTTGTCGTCGCTCTCGGATCCGTGGCGCAACTCGCCTCGCACGATCGGAGCGGTCGTGCGAGTGCGAGCCTGGTTCCCGACGGTGACCTGAGCGTCCGGATCGGCGACGAGGTCTCGTTCACGTTGCGAGTGCACGATCACGCCATGGTCTTCCTGCCTGCGGCGTCGGCCTCGCCACGCGCTGTGCTCACCTTCCGCGATGTCGCGACCACCCGCGGCATCCTCGACGGTGAGCTCAGCGCCCTCGCCTGCATCTGCGACGGCAGCCTGGCCATGCGCGGCTTCGTGCCGATGGTCGACAACGTCAGCCGCATCCTTGACCGTGCCGGTCAGTACCTCGGAGAGTGAGACACCCATGAGCATCGTCACCCCCAGCCGCCGGACCGAACCCTTCCGCTACGACGCGAGTCGTGCCGCGTTCGAGCGAGCCAGACGCGTCATCCCCTCGGGAATCTACGGGCACCAGGGGCCGTCGGAGGGGTGCTACATCCCGGAGGACGCCTTTCCACGATTCTCGTCGCGCGCCGAGGGCACTCGGTTCTGGGATCTCGACGGCAACGAGTACATCGACTACATGTGCGGCTACGGGCCGAACGTGCTCGGCTACGGCGATCCGGACGTCGATGCTGCCGCGGCGGCGCAGCAGCGCAAGGAGGACGTGGCGACCATCCCGTCGTCGATCATGGTCGACTTCGCCGAACTGCTCGTCGACACCGTGGCCAGCGCCGATTGGGCGTTCTTCGCCAAGAACGGCGGCGACGTCACGACTCTCGCCGTGATGACGGCGAGGGCTGCCACTCACCGCAAGAAGATCGTGTTCGTCAAGGGCTACTACCACGGCGTCGCGCCGTGGACGCAGAAGCTCGACTACCCGGGCGTGCTCGAAGAGGACGTCGCAAACAACCTCACCGTGACCTTCAACGATGTCGCCGGACTCGAGAAGGTGCTGCGCGATCACAAGGGGGAGATCGCGGGCCTCATCGCGCAGCCGTACATGCACGGCAACTTCGTCGACAACGAGCTTCCGGCGGAGGGCTACTGGCAGGCTGTTCGGCGCCTCTGCGACGAGCAGGGCGTGGTCCTGATCGTCGACGACGTCCGCGCCGGATTTCGGCTGGACCTCGCCGGATCCGACCACTTCTACGGGTTCCGTGCGGATCTCATCTGCTTCTGCAAAGCGCTCGCCAACGGCTACAACGTGTCAGCCCTGTGCGGACGGGACTCGCTCAAGGACGCGGTGAGCAGCATCACCTACACGGGCAGCTACTGGATGAGCGCGGTGCCGTTCGCGGCCGGCATCGCCTGCCTCACCAAGCTCAAGGCTCTCGACGCTCCGACCCGGTTCCGCGAACTCGGCACGCGCCTGACCGACGGCCTTGCTCGTGCGGCCGCAGACACCGGTCTCCATCTCGTCGTCTCGGGCGAACCGGCACTCTT
>JAODMX010000167.1 GCA_025464735.1 Frondihabitans sp.
GGTACGCTGATCCTCGGCCTGATCACGATCCTCGCCCTGATTTGGTTCGAGATTCGTGGTCGCCGTAACCGTGTCCGCATGGGCGCCCAGCCGGCTCCGGTCTGGACCAGCGTTGTCCGCATCGTGGTTCTGGGCGGCATTACCGCTTACGCCACGTACCTCTTCGCGAGCTACCGTGCCGGAACGAGTGTGCCGATCGTCGCCATCATCCTCGGTGTCATCATGATCGGCTTCACCTTCGTCACCAACAACACGACCTTTGGACGACACATCTACGCGGTCGGCGGTAACTCCAACGCGGCGGTGCTCTCCGGTGTGAACTCGCGGCGCGTGAACTTCCTCGTCATGATGAACATGTCCATCCTCGCCGCCGTTGCGGGTATGGTCTTCACCGCCTACTCGGGCGCCTCCGGTCCCTCCGACGGAACAGGCTGGGAGCTCGACGCCATCGCCGCCGTCTTCGTCGGTGGCGCGGCGGTCGCCGGTGGTATCGGCACCATCCCCGCCTCCATCATCGGTGGTCTGGTGCTCTCCTTCCTGGCCAACGGTCTGTCGCTGGTCGGTATCGACACGAACACCGTCCAGATCATCCGCGGTCTCGTGCTGCTCGTCGCAGTCGCCTTCGACGTCTACAACAAGACGCAGGGCCGACCGTCGATCATCGGCCGACTCATGGACGGCTTCCGTCCCAAGAAGAACTCCGAGGGCCCGACAGACGGCGGAATCAAAGGCGACGGCTCGCAGCCAGAGTCGATCGCTGATCAGCCACAGGTTTTGCTGCCCTGACCACCAAGGTCACCCAGCAGCAGAAACATGGGAACGAGCGTTCGCTCCTCCCGTAGCAAGACGGATGCGCTCCCTAGGCATCCACACTCCCCACCACAGAGGAAAGAAGCATTTCAATGAAGAAACAGCTGATCATCGGCGCGTCCGTCGCGGCGATCGCAGCCCTGTCGCTGACCGGTTGCTCGACCGGTCGCACGACTTCCGGTTCCACCACAGGCGCGTCGGTCATACCCAAGGGTTCGACCATCGGAGTCTCGCTTCCCGCAAAAACCTCGCAGAACTGGGTCCTGGCCGAGGCCGCGTTCCAGGCCGCCCTCAAGGCCGATGGGTTCAAGGCTGACGTCCAGTACGCATCAGCGACGAACACGGTCCCCGACCAGCAGAACCAGATCAACGGCATGATCACCAAGGGCGACAAAGCTCTCATCATCGCCGCTCAGGACGGTTCGCAGCTCGGCACGCAGGTCAAGAACGCCAAAGCCGCTGGCATCCCCGTCATTGCCTGGGACCGCAACATCACCGGTACCCCGAACGTCGACTACTACGTCGCCTTCAACAACTACAAGGTGGGTCAGCTCCAGGGCCAAGCCCTCCTCGATGGAATGAAGGCACGCAAGGCGAGCGGCCCGTACGACATCGAGCTCTTCGCCGGCGCCTCCACCGACGCCAACGCCCCGGTCTTCTTCGACGGTGCCATGAGCGTCCTCGAGCCGAAGATCAAGGACGGCACCCTGAAGGTCCTCTCCGGTCAGACCACGTTCGCTCAGGTCAACACCGCGGGCTGGCTTGCTCAGAACGCCCAGTCGCGTATGAGCAACCTCCTGCAGAAGACCTACAGCGGCAACCAGGAGCTCGACGGCGTGCTGTCGCCCAACGACACCCTGGGTCGCGCGATCATCCAGGCCATCCAGCAGGACGGCAAGAAGGTCCCGATCGTCACCGGTCAGGACTCCGAGACCGCGTCGATCCCGCTCATCATGAACGGCACGCAGTACTCGACCATCTACAAGAACACCGACGAAGAGGCCAACGCAGCTGTGAAGCTCGTCAAAGACCTGAGTGACGGCAAGAAGCCCGCCACGGTCATCGACAAGAAGAACAACTACAACGGTGTGAAGACGGTCCCGGCGATCGAGCTCACCCCGATCCTCATCACCAAGGAGAACGCGGTCAAGGCTTACGTCACCGACCCGACGCTCGAAGCCCTCGCCAAGGCGGGCGCCAAATAAGCACTCTGCACCACACGAAAACCCCCGCTCGGACTTCGGCCCGGGCGGGGGTTTTCGTTGGCCTGCCGCGTCGTCGAGCGTCATGGAGCTTTCAGCAAGCGGCACCTAGTCTGACCAGGCCGACCGAGGCGAATCGGAATCGGCGACAGCCCACGGAAGCGATCAGAGACGACGGAGACCCCTCATGAGTCGAGACAGCCAACACGCCCAGGGGCCCTCGGGCGAGACGTATACACCGATGCATGCGCGGCCCAGACGCCGGCGGAGGCGGGTTCTCGCGGCAGTGGCCGGTGTCGTGACAGGGGTTCTCGTCCTCACCGCGGTCTTCGTGGTCTATCAGTACAACGACCTCTCGAACGGCATCCACCGCTCCTCGATCACGCTCCCCGCGGGGTCGGCGTCGGCGAACGCCCCCGGGCAGCTCGCCGCCACGAACATCCTCGTAATGGGGCTCGACAGTCGGCTCGACGAAAACGGCAACCCGCTCCCCGCTTCGGTGTACAACGCGCTGCACGCCGGATCCGGGGCTGACGGCGGTTACAACACCAACGTCCTGATGCTCATCCACATCCCGGGCGGAGGCAAGCCGGCCGTGGGCATCTCCATTCCCCGCGACGACTACGTCAGTATTCCGGGCAGCCCGGACGGCGTGTCGATGACCAAGATCAAGGAGGCGTACGGTCTCGATCTCGATCAGACCCTGCGGCACCTGGTGAACGCCACCCAGCTCTCGCACGCCGTGGCCTATCAGCAGGCACGCTCCGCTGCCCGCCAGGAGGAGATCACCACGGTGTCTCAGTTCCTCGGTGGGGTGCCCATCAATCACTTCGTCGAAGTGACCATGGCCGCGTTCTACCAGATCGCCGAGGCGGTGCAGCCCATCACGGTCTGCGTGAAAGAAGCGACGTCGGATCCGTATTCGGGCGCGAATTTTGCAGCCGGCGTCCAGCAGCTCAACGCGTCGCAGGCGGTCGCTTTCGTCCGTCAGAGGCGCGACCTGAACAACCCGGCCCTCAACTTCACCGATCTCGACAGGGAGCGTCGCCAACAGGCCTTCATCGTCTCGCTGGCGTACAAGCTGAAGCAGAGCGGGACGTTCACCAACATCGGCACCCTGGAGACCTTGATCGGTGTTGCGAAGCAGAACATCGCCCTCGACTCCGGTTTCGACCTGCTGTCGTTCCTCCAGCAGGCCAGGGGCCTCGCCGGCGGCAACATCAGCTTCACCACCCTTCCGATCACGGGGTACGCAACCATCGGCGGGCAGGATGTCAACACGGTCAATCTGTCTCAGATCCATGCTGAGGTGTCGCAGCTGCTCAACCCACCGGCGACGCCCAAGAAGTCCAAGTCCCACTCGTCGGACTCTGCGACGTCGACCGAAACACCGACTACCCCCACGACACCGACGTCGAACGCCTCGCCCACGATGGCCCCCATCGAGAGCGGTTCGATCCCCTGCGTGAAGTAGGGGTGACCCGATCCTGGTCCGAGTGCGAGATCAGAACAGATCGAGCCGTTCGGGAGGAATCTCGTATTGGCCTAGTACCGATCTCACCCGCGGGTGACGTCGTTTTGCCCCTCGAAAGGGTTACATTGATCACTTTCTGGCCCCCGTTGGAGGGATAGGCTCGGCGTGACCGCACGGTTACCCGCAAGGCCGTGCCCCTTCTGGACAATTGTGCGATGACGCCGAGGGCTCTCGCCCTCTGCCCGAGCGTTTTTTGCGCGTAGCCATGCTCTTCGGGGCAGCTCGTTTGAGGAATGCAACACATGTTGGACACGATTGTGGCCGAGCGGCGGTGGTCCGAACTCGCGAAGATCATCGACGCGAAGTTCTTCGCCCTCCTCCTCAGCGAGCCGCGTTCCTTGCGCGCGGCGCTCGACGCCCTACCCGAGGAATGGCTGCACGCTCATCCGCGCTACCTGATGTCACGAGAGATCATCTCTGTTATGGGGCCCCGGTTCCGGATGATGGACGACTCGGTGGCGACGGAGTTCGCGGGATGGGTGGAAGCATCCGCCACTCCCGCAAGCCGCGACGTCCTGGGGGTTCTCCAGGCCCGACTGCGATTCCTCCTCGCCGTCGGGCGATTCAGCGACGCCAACGACGTGGCCGATTCCACGCTGGCGATCATCCACGAGTCAGACGACACTGCCGGGTTCGCCGATGTCGTTCCGGTCGTACTCATTCGAGTAGGCCTGACCAAACTTCTCTTTGGCGATGTCACCTCGGCGATCGCCACCTTCGCCGACTCCGTCCGGTGGTCGAGCGCCGCGGGCAATCACCCTGCTGGTCCTCACGCGAGGAACTATCTCGCCCTCTGCCTAGCACTCGCGGGCGACGTGCATGGGGCGGCCAGAGAGCTTCGCTACGACGAATCCGAGACCCGCTCCGAGCCAGGGACACTGGCCCATTCGTACGAACACGCCGGAATACTCGCGAACGGTCTGATCGCGCTCGCGCGCTTCGACCAGGCCACGACGACACGCGTGGTGGAGTCGCTGGACGACGACATTACGAACAGCGAGCTCTGGTGGATCGTCGCCCATCTGCGTGCGCGCCACACCCTGTACTGGGGCGATCGACCGAGCAGCATTTCCGCGCTGGAGGGACACCTCGTCACCCGGAGAGCGCTCAGTGGACCTCGCTCGCTGGCCGGCACAACCATTCGCTCCGACCTCGCGGACCTCTACCAGGCCGTCGGCAACTACCCGGCTGCGGCCCACGTCCTGACCGGCCCCGGCACCGATTCCTCCGACGCCATCATGCTTCCGGCACGGGTGCGCCTCGATCTCCTCCTGGGTCACCATGACGCGGCACTCAGGCGCTTGACCTCTCACGGCCTTGTCACCAGCGGCCGCGATTACACACCCCCCGGACTACTGACCCTGAAAGCTGCCGCGGAAACCACGGTGGGCTCCACCGCACAGATGATGCAGACCCTCAAGCAGGCGGCAGTCTCGGTCTCGCAGACCGGAGCCATCCACGCGATCGCGGAAGCCCCGCCCGAGATCCGTGTCGATCTGGCCGCACTCGCCGGCATCGACGCCTCGACGCTCCCCACGATCTTCGCGCGCTCGAGGTCCGTTCACCTCACCGAGCGGGAACGCGATGTCCTCCGGGCTCTGAAGCAGAACTCGACCATGAAAGACCTCGCCACCGCCCTCCACGTGTCACCCAACACCGCGAAGACCCATCTCAGCGCCGTGTACCGGAAGCTGTCCGTCCACACGCGGGAGCAGGCGCTTCGCGCCGGAGCGGACTTCGACTAGGGAAGGATGGAGCCATGGCTCAGGTCGCAATTCTCATCAACGGCTCCCCCACTCCCCGCAAGACGCAGCTCTCGGCGACGCTCGCCACTGTCCTCGGCTGCCCCGTACTGACGCCGGCAAAGGTGCAGGAGGTGCTGGTTCAGCAGGTGGGACCAGTTGCCCCGCGCGCCGGCGTGCTCAAAGTCGCCGACGAAGCGACCTGGCGCACAGCAGGTCTCGTCGAGGCGGGCATCGTCATCGACGCCGAGTGGGGGCAGGGCGACCGCACTGCGGTCGAGGCGGGACTCGAGCTGGCGGGGAGCCCCCGTCTCGTCGAAGTGTGGTGCGTCGGCGCCACCGAGCCGCTCGGGCTCACACCGGTGGTGCACGTCGACACCTCGGGTGAGGTCGACATGGATGCGCTGGTTGTCGAGATCAGCGCCCTCTTCGTCTAGCGCCGGTCGGGCCGCTAACCCCTCGCCGCCGGCCGCGACGGTGGTCCTAGGACCACCGCGAGAGCCGGCGGCGAGGGTTTAGCGGCTACTTCTTACCCTGCGCTGCGACCGCGGCAGCACCCGCAGCAGCCGCCTCGGGGTCGAGGTACTCGGCCGGCTTCGTGGGCACGAAGGAGTCGTCCAGCTCGTAGACGAGGGGAATACCCGTCGGGATGTTCAGCTCGGCGATGTCGTCGTCGCTGATGCCGTCGAGGTGCTTCACGAGAGCGCGAAGCGAATTGCCGTGGGCGGTGACGAGCACCGTCTTGCCCGCCGCTAGATCAACCGTGATGTCACTCTCCCAGTAGGGCAGCATCCGTTCGATGACGAGCTTGAGCGATTCGGTGCGCGGTGCCTCGGATCCCAGATTCGCATAGCGCTCATCGTGTGCCTGCGACCACTCGCTGTCGTCGTCGAGCGGCGGCGGCGGCACATCGAACGAACGACGCCAGGTCTGGAACTGCTCGGGGCCGTACTCCGCGAGAGTCTGCGCCTTGTCTTTACCCTGCAGGGCACCGTAGTGGCGCTCGTTGAGGCGCCAGGAGCGCTTGACGTCGATCCAGAGGCGGTCAGCCTCTTCGAGGGCGAGGTCGGCGGTCTGGATGGCGCGCGTGAGAAGCGACGTGTAGAGGATCTGCGGCTTGAGCCCCGAATCGCGGAGGAGCTGCCCGGCCCGCTTCGCCTCGGCAACACCCTGCTCGCTGAGGCGGACGTCGACCCACCCCGTGAAGAGGTTCTTCAGGTTCCACTCGCTGTTGCCGTGCCGAAGGAGGATGAGGGTCGAAGTCATGCTCCGATCCTATCGCCGCAGCTTTTCTATGATTGGTGCATGCCAATCGGTTCGGTCACCCGCGGAACGACCGGTACGAACAGGCTGCGCCGTGTCGACAGGTGGATCGCCGTGCATCCGGCCTTCCGGAAGGCGCCGGATCCCCTGGTCGTCGACCTCGGTTACGGTGCCAGCGCGACGACGCCTCTCGAGCTGCACCAGCGGCTGGCCCGGGTGCGCCCGGACGTCGAAGTCATCGGCATCGAGATCGAGCCTGAGCGCGTGCGAACGGCCCAGCTGTCCGCGCGTCCGGGGGTGAGCTTCCGCCTGGGCGGCTTCGAGGTGCCGCTCGAGGGCGACCGGCGACCGGCGGTAATCCGGGCGTTCAATGTGCTTCGTCAATACGACTAGTCGGAGGTGTCCGCCGCGTGGAGCCTCATGACCTCCCGACTCGCGCCCGGAGGGGTCCTGGTCGCGGGCACCTGCAACGAGGTGGGCCGAGTCGCGAGCTGGATCGACCTCACCCGCGACGGCCCGCAAACATTCACGGCCAGCCTGCGTCTCGCCTCGCTCGAGTCGCCGTCGATCGTGGCCGAGCGACTTCCCAAGGCGCTCATCCATCACAATGTCGAGGGGGAGCGGATCCACTCCTTCCTCGCGGACCTCGACCGACAGTGGCGCTACAACGCGGGGCTCGCCGTGTACTCCCCCGTGCAGCGCTGGGTCGCGAGCGCCGAGGGAATGCGCGCCTCGGGTTGGCCGGTGCTCCACGGTCGCACCCGCTGGCGCCTCGGGGAGATCACTGTTCCGTGGGCGTCTGTCGCCCCGCTCAGCTGACGCGGCTGCTCGCGACAAGCGACTAGCGGCGGACGGCGCCCAAGCGCGGGAGACGCGGCACGCCGGCTGCGGCACCCGCCGACGGCGGGACGATGACCTCCTGCGCGGCCGCGATCACGGTGTCGTCGGCGTGCACGACGAGCGGGGCGCTGACATCGACGCTTCGCTTGATCACGGCCAGAGCGATCGGGCCGAGCTCATAGTGAGTGGCGCTCGAGGTGATCGTTCCCACCTCGCGGGGCTCGCTGGATCCTGCGCTCGACGACGGGTCGGATGCCGCATCCTCGAACACGGGCGAACCGTGCGGCGGCAGCACGTTGTCAGAGCCGTCGAGGTGCAGCATGACGAGGCGCCGGGGCGGGTGACCGAGGTTGTGGACCTTCGCCACAGTCTCTTGCCCGCGGTAGCAACCCTTGTCGAGATGGACCGCGGATCGGAGCCAGTCGAGCTCGTGCGGGATGGTGCGCTCGTCGGCCTCGGTGACGAGCCTCGGGCGCCAGGCCGCGATGCGAAGCGCTTCGAGAGCGAGCGCGCCTGCGGCGGCGACGTCGGAGGCCGCGACCTGGACGAGACCCTCGGCGGTGACGAGGGTCTCTCGATACGTCCACTCGTGACCCGGGTGGGTGGCCTCGGCGGCGTAACCGACGCCTCCTGGCGCGACCTCGCTCCACGGGTCGACCCAGACCAGCGGAACGCCCGCAGGATCCGACGCGGGCAACCCCAGATCGGCAAACGATCCCAGCGTGGCGAAGTCGCCGCTCCGGTCGGCCACTTCGACGCGCAGCATGAAGCGCATCCGGTCGAGCCACGGTGCGAACGTCTCGACTTCGGCGCCATCGACGAGGAGCCACGTGGTCACGCCGTCGTCGAGGACTCTCGCTGCATGCTCGAGGCGGCCAGCCGGATCGAGCAGGAGGGTCTCAGTGGACTCACCCACGGCGAGGGTCTTCAGCGACTGACTGGTCAGCGAGTCGAGCCAGGACAGACGATCCGGCCCGGTCACCGTGATCACGCCACGGTTGCCGAGCTCGACGACGGCGGACCCGGCAGCGAGGGCACGCTGTTCGACGAGCGGATTACCGAAATGGGCGGCAACACCGGTCTCGTCGGCGACGAATCCGGCGCGCGACGCGAAGGGAGAGGACTCAGTCGACATGCGCGAGCCGCCCCGAGGCATGCGTGCGGAGTTCGTTGCCGAGTGCTGCGATGTCCCACGCCCAGAGGAGGTGGTTCTCGACCAGGCCGTACATGCGCG
>JAODMX010000201.1 GCA_025464735.1 Frondihabitans sp.
CTCCGGTCCAGGTCGGCGAGGTCTCCGTTCCTGCTGGCCCGATCGACGGCTACTGTCAGGACCGCCTGATCAACGCGGCGCACATCATCAACGCCGCGAAGGCTCTGGGCATCGGAACGCACACGCAGGCGATCGGCGTCATGACGGCGATGGGCGAGTCGAGCCTGGTCAACCTCGACCACGGCGACGCCGCCGGCCCGGACAGCCGCGGACTCTTCCAGCAGCGCGACAACGGTGCGTGGGGCTCGTATTCGGACCGCATGACGCCGTATATCGCGGCGACGAACTTCTTCGACAAGCTCGTGAAAATACCGGGCTGGAAGACACTCAGTCCGACCGAGGCAGCTCACGACGTGCAGATCAACGCCGACCCCAACCACTACACGCCGTACTGGCCTGCTGCGGTTGCGGTGGTCACGGCGTTGAACCCGAACGACCCGAACGGTTAGGGCGTGGTCGGCTGCCCGGATCCGGCGATGTTCATCAGCCACTTCACTCCGAACCGGTCGACGAACTGCCCGTAGGTGTCGCCCCAGGGCGCCTTGCCGAGCGGGGTGATCATCGAGCCGCCTTCCGAGAGTTTCTCGAACCAGCCGGTCATCCCTTCTTCGTCCTCGCCGCTGAGCGAGATGGAGACGTTGTCGCCAAAGCTGACCTCCATGGTCTCCGGCACGTCGGCCCCCATCAGAATCAGGCCATTGGGGCCCGTCAGCTGCGAGTGCATGACGTTGTCGAGCTGATCGGGCCAGTCGCTGATGCCGAAGTCACGGAAGGTGTTGACTTCGAGTTCTCCCCCGAAGACCGAGTGGTAGAACTCCATGGCCTCGCGGGCAGTGCCGCGGTAGTTGATGTACGGGTTCAGCTTGGTGGGCATGATGGCTCCTCTGGTCGACGTTGACACGAGTATGGTGCCATCCTCCGTCACTAGGGGCGACGCGTCTACCCGGGACCGATGCGTCTACCCGCGTTACGCTAGACAGGTGACGGATCCTCTCTTCGAACGACCCGACACGGCGCGTCCCCCGACGCACCCGCTTGCCGATGGAATCACCGAGACCTCCGTTCACGTCGAGACCCGGAACGAGATCGTGTCGCTCGGGCCGCTCTACGCCGAACTGTTCATCGACGCCGCCCGCAGCGGACGACGCGTCGTGCTCGTCAGCGACGAGCGGACAAGGCTCACCGACGCCTTCCGCGACGTCCTGGCGCTCAGCGGCGGCCGCTGGGTCGTTCGCACGGAAGCGGACGGCCTCCGCGACGCGATCACGGGACGAGCCCTCGGCACGATCGATGAGGTGCTCACCGACGAGAACGGCAGGCTGGCGCCGGCCTTCGCCGACCTGGAGCTGCCGGATCAGACGCAGTTCGTCGTGTCCGCCTCGGTCCGGCATCGCGCCGACGAACAGGCGCGGATCGGGCGACCGGCCGAACTCTTCGCCGGTCTCGGCGGCGCCTCCACGCCCGCGGGTTGGGGCACTCACGAACCCGTCGAGGAGCGCTGGAACAAGGATGCGCTCACCGCGTTCGCCCGCACCCGGATGCCCGAGGACACCCGCGTGATCGTCGTCGGCCGCCCTGACCACCCCTTCGTGGGCTCGATCACCGTCCGGCGCACCGAGAAGGGGATCGAGGAGATCGTGACGGGCGTCGTCGGCGTGGGCGAACCTGGGTCGCCGGAAACGGAACGGGCCTTCGATGCCGCCCCGAGCATCCTTCGGGATCTCTGCTCGTCAGCCCTTCCTCTCGTCGCCATGGTCTTCGCGCGGGTCGGGCGGCGCGATCTGACGACAAGGCCCTTTTTGCGCCAGGATCCAGAGCCGGTCGCGTTGCTCATCGGAGCCCCGGCCGTGAAGGCGCTCCGCCTCGACGTCGCCGAGTACGTTCGGCGCTTCGGAGCGGTGATCGCCGGGCGGCCGCGGGTGCCTGCGCTCGTGTTTCCGCTCCGCGAGTCTCCGCTGCGGCGGGGTGACACGGGCTGGGCGCGAGCGGCCGAGATCGTCGAGGCGATCGGGCCGGAGGCACTGGCCACGCAGGTCGGGCAGAACTTCTCGCCCGGTGCAGGGCCTAGTGCCGGTCCGACCCCCGGAGGTGGTCGCGATGCCTCGTGAGGTCGTGCTGCTCACGCCCGAGATGCCCGGCGACGAGTCGTTCCGTGCCGCGGCTCTGCGGATGGCGCCGACCGTCGGCGGCATCTCCCTGGCCCTCGACGCGGGCGGCCTCCTCGCACGCTTCCACTCCCCCGACCTCGACCCGCTGCTGACCGTGCTGCATCCGCGCCGGATCCGGTCGCTCGACGAAATCGACCGCCTGCTGCCCGCCCACGGGGCGCTGCCGCCGATGCCGGCGCCGGGCTACTGGTGGACGGATGCCGTGGTGCCGTGGGGTGCGGCGCTCACGCCCGGGCTCGCGCTGGCGCGGGCTCTCGCGGAGGAGCTCGCCGGCGTGCTGGTCGATCGGGCCGCTGCCTGAGCTCGGCCCGCCGGCCCTTTCCGGCCTCCGCGGTAGTCCGCGGACTACCGTCCCCGCCGG
>JAODMX010000218.1 GCA_025464735.1 Frondihabitans sp.
TTCGAACCAGGGGCATGGATCCTCCAGACAAGTATGTCCGCACATACTAACATTAAGTATTCCGAGAAGCGGCCGGCGAACGGGCCCGACGCGATGGTGAGGCGTTCTTGGATTTTTCTTGCGCCTATTGGCAGTATGTCCTAACATGAGGTTCGCAAGGACCGTCGAGCTTGCTTGCGCGACGGTCGACGACACGCAAAGGAGCGCGCTCATGTCACACCCGTCACCGATAACAGCTTCGATCAACGTGGCCTTGCCGCCGCTCGGCAACGGCCCATACAACCGGCGGCTGGGCCTCATCGCCATCATTGCGACGTTCGGCGGCCTCCTCTTCGGCTATGACACGGGCGTACTCAACGGCGCTCTCTCGTTCATGGTGGAGTACTTCCACCTCAATGCGATCCAGGAGGGCATGATCACCTTCATCCTGCTGATCGGAGCGGCGGTCGGCGCCGTGGTCGGCGGTCGGGTCTCTGACGCGGTGGGTCGACGCAAGAACATCATCGGCCTCGCCGTGCTGTTCTTCATTGGAGCCGGCGGCTGTGTGATCGCTCCCACCTACGACACACTGCTGGTCTTCCGCTTCATCCTCGGACTCGCCGTCGGAGGGGCATCCGTGACCGTCCCGGTCTACCTGGCGGAGGTCGCGCCGTTTGAGAAGCGGGGCAGTCTTGTGTCCCGCAATGAGCTCATGATCGTCGTCGGCCAGTTCCTCGCCTTCCTGATCAATGCCATCATCGGCAACCTCGGGGCGGGAAACGAGAACGTCTGGCGCTACATGCTCGCGGTCGCCGTCATCCCGGCATTCGTTCTTTTCTTCGGCATGCTCAGGATGCCGGAGAGCCCCCGCTGGCTGATCGCCAAGGGCCGCGACGACGAAGCGCTCGCCGTGCTCAAGATCGTGCGCTCTGAGGAACGCGCACTCGCCGAGATGGAGGAGGTGCGCCAGCTCGCGAAGATCGAGAAGGAGGAACAGTCCGGCGGCTGGGCCGAGATCAAGGCGCAGCCGTGGATACGTCGACTCCTCTTCATCGGAATCGGCCTCGCCGCTTACCAACAGCTCACCGGTATCAACTCGATGATGTACTACGGCACCCAGGTGCTCGAGCAGGCCGGGTTCGACCGCAACTCGGCCCTCACCTTCAACGTGCTCAACGGTGTCATGTCGGTGGGAGCCATGCTCGTCGCCCTCGCGATCATCAACAGGTTCAACCGCCGCACGCTCCTGCTGTTCGGCTTCACGGGCACCACAATCGCGCACATCTTCGTCGGGACGATCGGACTCGCTCTTCCCGTCGCCAACCCCGCGCGTCCCTGGCTCCTGCTCGTAAGCATCCTGCTCTTCATCGGCATCATGCAGGGCACAATCGGTCCGCTCGTCTGGTTGATGATCGCCGAGATCTTCCCGCTCAAGATGCGCGGGTTCATGATCGGCGTCACGGTGCTTGTGCTCTGGCTGACCAACGGGGTAATCTCACTCGTCTTCCCGGTGCTCGTGGAGTCACTTCACTTCGGCACATTCCTGCTCTTCGCTTTCGTCGGATGCCTCGCCATCCTCTTTGTCGCAAGTACGGTGCCTGAGACCAAGGGTCACACCCTCGAAGAGCTCGAGTCGCACTTCAAGGAGAAGTTCCGCAGCGTCTAGCTGTACCGAGCCGCGACGTTGCTGCCACTCGGTCCTGTGAAAGGGGAGAGTCTCCGGGCTCGATGGAGGTATCCCGGCGATCGCGCAGACGACCTGCCCTGATGTTCGTTTCTCCGGAGGTTTTGGCATGGCAGCCGGTATTCTCCCCGTGCGGGCTGCTCGGAACGCGGAAAACTCCGGAGAAACGTGATGCGCGACTGGGGTTTCGCGGTAAAGCTTCACCAGGAACCAAGCCCGACCCGGCGCGGGTCGCGACGGCTCAAGCACTACGACACTGCGGCATCGGGAACAGCCATGAGCCGGGTGACATCAACGCCGGGCCCAGCACCGCTAGGCGGTGGGCATCGTGCCCGAGATGAGGTCCTTCACCGCCTGGAGCTGGAACCGCGAGACCTCGTCCGCCGTCTCATCCTCGGCGAAGACGTTCGACACGATGATCGCGTCGTCCCTGTCGAGGAAGCCGTTCGCCGCCAGGGCGCTGAAGAGCTCAGCCCAGTCGACATCCCCGTCTCCGATCCTGAGGTGCTGGTGCACCCGCGAGGCATTGCCCGGGGGGTTGCTGATGTAGCGGAGACCGTGCGAACGACGGTGGTCGAAGGTGTCCGCCGTGTACACGGCACCGAGCCGGTCGCCGAGTTCTGGCAGCAGCGATGCCGCGCGATCGCCGTAGTGGAACGTATGCGAGGCGACGTATACGAACCCGACCGAACCCGAGTTGAGCCCGCGAATGATCCGCCACGCCTCCAGTCCGTCCTCCACGAAATCGTCGGGGTGGGGATCGAAGTTGATCCGCACCCCTTCACGCTCGACGATTGGGAGCAACTCCTCCATCGACCGATAGAACGCGGACTCGGAGTCCTCGCCGCGCTCTGGTCGTCCGCTGAACTCGGTGTTGATGACCGGCACGCCGAGTTCGACGGCGAGTTGAATGATGCGCGTGTAGTTGCGTACCGCCGCCTCGCGCTGCGGCTCGTCCGGCCACGAGATCCGCTGCACCGGCAGGATGGCCGGAATGGTGATGCCGGCATCGACCGCGCGCTTCCGGAGTGCCGAGACGAGGCCGCCGTCGGCTTTCGGATACCGGAAGAACGGACTGAAGTCGGCGTGCGGCGTGAGCTGCATGTGCTCGTAGCCGAGCCGAGCGACCACGTCGGGGAAATCGAGAAGGGCGTAATCATGGTGGTACGGCGTCGGGTCGAGTGCGATCTTCACCATCGGAACTCCTGTCGATCTGGATTAGGCAACCCGCATCCGATCAGCTGTAGAAGGCCGGGCGCTTCGGCAGGTCGACCGCAACCGGACCTTCGGACGTGAGCGCCCTGACACCGGCCTCACACGCGAGTGCGACCCTGTAACCGTCCCACGAGTTCGGGCCGTCGACAAGCTCGCCGGAGCGAACGGCATCGACCCAACGCTGTACCTGCTCGTCGTATGCGTCGGCGAAACGGGTGACGAAGCTCTCGTGCTCTGCCACGCTGAACCGACCCTCCGACCAGCGCTGCAGCCCGGACGGTTGTCCGAT
>JAODMX010000222.1 GCA_025464735.1 Frondihabitans sp.
GAGCCGCGCGCAGCGGCGTCAGCGCAGCAGCTCGCGCACCCCGGCGTCGAGCGCGGCCACGACTGCATCGGCAGCTGCCCGCCTGACGGTCGCGTCGCCGACGGAGCTCCAGGCGTCGATGTAGACCTTGAGCTTCGGTTCGGTTCCGCTCGGGCGCACAATGACCCTCGAGCCGCCGTGCGCGGCGTCGCCGCGGAGCCAGATCCGGAGGATGTCGCCCGGGGGGAACTCTGCGAAACCCTGGGCGAAGTCGTCGATGCGCTCCACACCGTGCCCGCCGATACTCGTGGGCGGATCGGAGCGGAGAGCTGACGTGATGCGAGGGATCTGCGCCAGGTCGGTGACGCGGACAGAGACCTGCGAGGACGCGAACGCCCCGAAGCGAGCATCGAAGGCGGTCAGCTGGTCGACGAGTGTCGACCCCTGCGAGGCGAGTTCGGTGGCCAGGGCGAGGACGTCGATGGCCGCCGAGATGCCGTCTTTGTCGCGGACCTTGGCGGGGTCGACGAGGTAGCCCAATGCCTCCTCGTAGCCGTAGGACAGACCCTCGACGCGCGAGACCCACTTGAATCCTGTCAGCGTGTCTCTGAACGGCAGGTCGTACTGCGCCGCGACCTCGCGCAGAGCCGGAGACGAGACGATACTGGCCGCAAGGGTGCCGGTCGACCCGGATTGACGCAGGCGCTCCGCTGCACGCCAGCCAAGGATCGCGCCGACCTCATTGCCCGAGAGCCGCCGCCAGGACGCAGGATCTGCAGGGTCGCCGAGAGGAACGGCGACCGCCAGACGATCGGCGTCGGGGTCGTTCGCGATGACCAGATCGGCGCTCACCCGCGCCGCCGTGCCGAAGGCGAGGTCCATCGCCCCGGGTTCTTCCGGGTTAGGGAACGTAAGCGTGGGGAACGTGGCGTCGGGCGCGCTCTGCTCAGCGACGGGGATCGGTTCGGGGAATCCCGCGGTGGCGAAAACCCGACGGGCGACCTCCCACCCGACGCCGTGCATCGCCGTGTAGACGACGCGCGGGCGAATCGGTGACGTTGCGGCCGTGCCAGCGACCGCGGCGGTGAGTCGCACGTAGTCCATGACGAGATCGTCGCCGATGGTCGTGTAGTCGTCCGAGCGAGGAAGGTCGAGCACCGAGCTCCGGGCAGCCTCCTCGATGAGGGCGGCGATCTCACCGTCGGTCGGGCTGACGATCTGGGAACCGTTGTCGTCGCCGCCCAGATAGACCTTGTAGCCGTTGTCGCGGGGCGGATTGTGGCTGGCGGTGACCATGACGCCGGCGTCCGCGTCGAGATGACGCACTGCGAAGGCCAGAACGGGCGTCGGAAGCGCGCGGGAGAGCAGCATCGCCGTCACGCCGGAAGCCGCCATGATCTCGGCGGTGTCGCGGGCGAAAACGTCGGAGTTCTTGCGGCCGTCGTAGCCGATCACGATGCTCGGCGCGTCGCTGCGCGCGAGGAGGAACGACGCGAACCCGGCCGCAGCCTGAGCGACGAGGACGCGGTTCATCCGCCGCGACCCCGCACCGATCTCACCCCGAAGCCCGGCCGTACCGAACTCGAGCCGCCCGTCGAAACGATCCGTCACGTCGTCGGCCGCAGCGGTGTCTCCGGCGGTGGCCCGCGACAGCAGGCGGGCCAGCTCGTCGCGAGTCTCGGGATCGGGGTCTTGGGCGAGCCAGGCTTCGGCGCGCTCGCGGACCTCGGCGCGAAGCGTCACAGCGCCGCCACGATGCGCGCGAGGAGGTCGCTGATGACCGGCTCGGCCTCGCGGCCGGCCTGGAGCACCTCCTGATGGCTCAGGGGCGTCTTCTGGATACCGGCCGCCAGATTGGTGATCAGTGAGAAGCCAAGAATCTCCATGCCGGCCTGGCGAGCGGCGATCGCCTCGAGCGCTGTCGACATCCCGACGATGTGGCCGCCGATGGCCTTGGCCATCTGGACTTCGGCCGGCGTCTCGTAGTGCGGCCCGCGAAACTGCGTGTACACACCCTCGTCGAGACTCGGGTCGACGGTGCGGGCGATGTCTCGAAGCCGACGCGAATAGAGATCGGTCAGATCGATGAACGTTGCTCCCTCGAGCGGGGAGTCGGCGGTCAGATTGATGTGGTCGCTGATGAGGACGGGGGAACCCGGTTTCCAGCTCTCTTTGATGCCGCCGGCACCGTTCGTGAGGATCATCGTCGCGGCTCCGGCCGCGGCGGCCGTGCGAACGCTGTGGACCACACGGCGCACCCCGTAGCCCTCGTAGTAGTGCGTGCGAGCGCCGATGACGAGCGCGTGACGGCCGTCATGAAGCCGGATGCTGCGCACCGACCCCGTGTGACCGGTGACGGCGGACGCGGTGAACCCCGTAATCTCGGCGGCGGGAATGTCGGCGACGGTTTCTCCGATGAGATCGGCCGACTTCGCCCAGCCACTGCCGAGGGTCAGAGCGATGTCGTGCGTCTCGATGCCGGTCGCGGCACGAATTTCGTCGGCCGCGACGCGGGCGACCTCGAAGGGGTCGACGGCCGGGTCGTCGAGGGGATTATCGCTGCTGTGATTGTTGCTGCCGGGGGAGGTGAGCGTCGAGGGCATGCGAACCACTCTAAGGGGGTCGGCGAGACCCCGCTGCGACTGTCCACAGGGCGTGCGCCTTGGATAATGGGTCCATGAGCTACGAGTTCGAGCGGAAGCAGCGCCTCGCGATCATCGGCGGCGGCCCGGGCGGGTACGAAGCGGCGCTCAGCGGTGCGCAGCTCGGCGCAGACGTCACCCTGATCGAGCGCGTGGCGGTCGGCGGCTCGGCCGTGATCACCGATGTTGTTCCGTCGAAAACCCTGATCGCGACTGCCGAGGCCAGCAATGCCATCGGGGAGGCGGCGGGTCTCGGGGTCCAGTTCTTCGTCAAGGGAGAGAACGGCCGGCCCGTTCGGCCGCAGGTCGCGGTCGACCTCAAGGCGGTCAACGAACGGCTGCTCCGTCTCGCCCATCAGCAATCAGAAGATATGAAGGCGGGCCTCATCCGAGCCGGGGTTCGCATTATCGCCGGCCACGGTCGCCTCGACGGCCCGTCGAAGATCATCGTCTCGGCGGGAGACGGCGCGGCCCGCACCGACGTCGACGAGATTGACGCCGACACCATCGTCATCAGCACCGGGGCTCGTCCTCGCGAGCTTGACTCCGCGAAGCCCGACGGCGAGCGGATCCTGACCTGGACGCAGCTGTATTCGCTCCCCGCCGTTCCCGAGCATCTGATCGTTGTCGGATCCGGCGTGACCGGTGCTGAATTCGCCAGCGCCTATACCGCGCTCGGCTCGAGAGTCACGCTGATCTCGAGTCGCGACCAGGTTCTCCCCGGCGAAGACGCCGACGCAGCCGCAGTCATCGAAGACGTCTTCACACGAAACGGCATGCGAGTGTTGTCCAAGTCCAGGGCGGAGTCGGTCGAGCGCACGTCGGACGGAGTCACGGCTCACCTGACCGACGGGCGCACGATCGACGGCAGTCACTGTCTCATGGCCGTCGGGTCGCTCCCGAACACGGAGGGCGTCGGCCTCCAGGAGGCCGGCGTGCAGCTCGCCCCCTCTGGCCACATCCGAGTCAACCGCGTGGCCCGGACGTCGATCCCCTCTGTCTACGCGGCCGGTGACTGCAGCGACTTTCTGCCTCTCGCCTCCGTCGCTTCGATGCAGGGACGAACAGCTGTCTTCCACGCCATGGGTGACGCGGTCACTCCGATCGAGATCCGCAACGTCACCTCGAACATCTTTACCCAGCCTGAGATAGCGACGGTCGGCTGGACTCAGAAACAGATCGAAGACGGCATCGCCCAGGGCGAGATCTACAAACTGCCTCTCGCCTCCAACCCGCGGGCGAAGATGATCGGCATCCGCGACGGTTTCGTGAAAATCTTCGCGCGCACCGGATCCGGAACCGTCATCGGCGGAGTCATCGTCGCTCCGAAAGCCTCCGAGCTGATCTTCCCGCTTGCGCTCGCCGTCGAACACCGCCTCACCGTCGACCAGGTTGCCCGTGCCTTCACGGTTTACCCGTCGCTCTCAGGCAGCATCGCGGACGCGGCGCGGGCCATGCACATTGTGAACTGAGGTTCGCGTCCTCTCGTCCCCACGAAGGATCCTGGGGCTCATTCTCCACAGGCCGGTCGCATTGCCGCTCCCTGTTGGTTGGCTCTCGCCACTCTTGGCGTATGGACCAGTACGAACTCGTCGTTCGCCAAGCGGGCGGCCTTTGCACGACAAGAAGTCTCGCCGCAGCTGGAGTCGGCGCGCGGACACTTCGCGATGCTGTTCGTGCTGGCACGCTTCTGCGTCCGCGCCGCGGGTTCTACGCCTGCGTTGACGCTCAACCTGACGCGGTCTTGGCGGTACGTTCCGGCGGCAGACTGGCAGGTCTCAGCGCTGCAGGTACGTTCGGACTCTGGGGCGGCTGGGATCCCGAAATCCTGCATCTGAACGTTCTGGGCTCCGCGTCACATGTTCCGGGCGAGCCGACCGGTCACCGCCCGGGCCATCGAATGATCGAAGGCAGGAAATGCGTCGTGCATTGGAACGATGATCGACGAGATCTGTCGTGGTGCTGGCGAGTCTCACTCGACCGTTGCCTGCGGCAGGTCGTGCGTTGGGAAGATCAGGAAACCTGGACCGCGACGATCGAGACTGCGCTCTCGAGAAAGTTGATCCGAGTGAGCGACCTTGCTCGGATCGGTGCAGGGTCGTCGCTTCGACTTGCGCGCGCCGTCGAGGCGTGCCGTGGTGGACCACAATCGGGCGTGGAGTCCATTGCCCGGCAGCGCCTCGAGCGGCTTGGGCTGGTTCTTGTACGGCAGCACGCGGTCCCCGGCGTCGGCAACGTCGACCTGCGGGTCGTCGGCTCGAACATCCTGATCGACACCGACGGATTCGAGTTCCACTCGTCACCGGCACAGTTTGCCGAGGATCGTCGCCGGGACGCTGAAGCGACGGTTCGGGGATTCGTCGCGCTCCGGTTCACGGCCCTTCAGGTGCGCGACCGGTGGGCCTGGGTTGAGCGGATGGTTCTCGCTGCGCTTGCGGGTGTGGGGTGAGTCGGGGTGTCGGCTGGGAGGAGCTCCCCGGACGGGTTCCGCCTTATGGCTCCCTCGGGGTGCGAAGCCCCTCCCGAAAGTGTCGGAAGTAGCCGAGCTTTCCTCCCGGGCGGATCAGCGTTCCTCTGGGTCGAGACTCGTCGTCGTGGCTACGATTCGTTGCGCTGGGAGGACCTCGGTGATGCGGATCCTCCCCGGCGTGCTGATCAGCGGGAAAGTCCCTCCCGAATGCGACAGCGACCCCGAGGCGTTCCTCGCGGGACGAAGGGGGCTCCTCCCGGACAGAACGGAGTCTCCCGACGGGGCTCGGAACCGCGCCGGATCGCGTGGGTGAGCCGCGGTGGGTGAGCCGCGGTGGGTGCACCGACGCCGGCGCACCCACGGACGCGGCCTCAGTCGCCGATCGAGAGCAGCACGTGGCCCGAGGAGACGGTCGAGCCGACGCTGGCGTCGATGCCGGAGACCGTGCCGTCGCGGTGCGCCGACACGGGCTGCTCCATCTTCATGGCCTCGAGGACGAGCACCAGGTCGCCCTTGACGACGTGCTGCCCTTCCTCGACCGCCAGCTTGACCACGGTGGCCTGCATCGGTGCGGTGACGGCGCTGCCGGTGGAGGTCGCGAGGGTGGCTCGGCCGGAGCTGCGCCGACGCGGGGGAGGGGTGGGCGCGGCGGCGGTGCGGGAGCCGAGCGAGGCGGGGAGGGTGACCTCGATGCGCTTGCCATCGACCTCGACGACGACGGTGCTGCGCTCTGCCTCGATGCGAGGTGCGGTCGCTTCACCGCTCCAGGGTTCGATCTGATTGTCGAACTCGGTCTCGATCCACCGGGTGTAGATGGAGAACGGCTCTCGCCCTTCCGGCGCGAACGCGGGGTCGTCGACGATGGCCCGGTGGAAGGGCAGCACCGTCGGGAGGCCGGCGATCTCGAACTCGTCGAGGGCGCGTCGGGCGCGCTCCAGCGCGTCGGCGCGTGACGATCCGGTCACGATGAGTTTGGCGAGAAGGGAGTCGAACGCGCCGCTGATCTCGTCCCCGGCCTGAACGCCGCTGTCGACGCGAACGCCCGGGCCACCCGGCGCCTTGAAGACGTGGATGGGGCCGGGGGCGGGGAAGAAGTTGCGGCCCGGGTCTTCGCCGTTGATACGGAACTCGAAGGAGTGGCCTTGCGCTACGGGGTCGTCGTAGTCGAGGACGCCCCCCTCGGCGAGGCGGAACTGCTCGCGAACGAGGTCGATGCCGGTGACCTCTTCGGAGACCGGGTGCTCGACCTGCAGGCGGGTGTTGACCTCGAGGAACGACACTGTGCCGTCTTGGCCGATCAAGAATTCGCAGGTGCCGGCTCCGACGTAGCCGACCTCGCGGAGGATGGCTTTCGAGGCGGTGTAGAGCGCGGTCTCCTGCGGCTCCGACAGGAAAGGCGCGGGGGCTTCTTCGACGAGCTTCTGGTGCCGGCGCTGGAGTGAGCAGTCGCGGGTCGAGACGACGACGACGTTGCCGTGTTCGTCGGCGAGGCACTGCGTTTCGACGTGACGAGGCTTGTCGAGGTACTTCTCGACGAAGCACTCTCCGCGGCCGAAGGCGGCGATGGCCTCGCGGGTGGCCGACTCGAAGAGCTCGGGCACCTCCTCGCGGGTGCGAGCGACCTTGAGGCCGCGGCCGCCGCCGCCGAAAGCGGCCTTGATCGCGACGGGAAGACCGTGGGTGTCGACGAACTCGAGGACTTCGTCGGC
The DNA here is from genome assembly GCA_025464735.1 of Frondihabitans sp. Next base: position 6,801 of record JAODMX010000222.1, read on the forward strand.
TCCCGACACGGGGTTCAGGGTTCCGGGGGCGAGCGGTGCGCCGACTCGCTCGGCGATGTGACGGGCGGAGACTTTGTCGCCGAGCTTCTCGATGGCGTCGGGTGACGGACCGATCCAGATCAGGCCGGCGTTGATGACCGCGCGAGCGAAGTCCGCGTTTTCGGCGAGGAAGCCGTAGCCGGGGTGGACGGCGTCGGCGCCGGACCGCCTGGCGACCGACAGGATCTTCTCGATGACGAGGTAGGTGTCGGCGCTGGTCGTCCCGTCGAGCGAGTAGGCCTCGTCGGCGAGACGGGAGTGAAGCGCGTCACGATCCTGGTCGGCGTACACCGCAACGGAGTGAATTCCGCTGTCACGAGCGGCCCGGATGACCCGAACGGCGATCTCTCCCCGGTTGGCAATGAGCACCTTCGTAATGCGCGGCATGGGAACCAAGCCTACGGGCCGGGACGCGGCTCCCTTTGGCTGGCATGCACAAAAAGGCGCGACGGGAACGTGCTCTGACCTACAAGGAGTCGGGTGACAGCCCGTTCAAGAACTCGAGACACTCGAT
>JAODMX010000253.1 GCA_025464735.1 Frondihabitans sp.
AGACAGGCGGGAGTCGCTGCATCCGAAGAGCGCAGCATCCGGCGACTGGCGGTGCACGAGCTGTGCGCGGCGCTCCACGTCTTGCCGGGGATGGCTCGGCGTGCCGGCAACGAAGCGCTCGTTTCCGCGAGCCATTTCGCGCCATGCCTGCGCCGGAGTGCGCTGTTGCTCGCTCACTGGCTGCTCCCGTTCTGGTTGGCGAGTTGCCTGCCCACTGCTTCGGCGAGGAGGGTGAACTCTTTGGTGGTCGCGGTGCCGTGAAGGACGACGCTGCTCGTGCCGACGGTCGCCGTCATGGAGTAGGCGAAGTTGCCCGTATCTTGCCCGGTTCGCTGGTCGTAGACCTTCCAGTCGAGGCCGCCAACCGTCGTGGTGCCGGTCGCGCGTGCCTTCTGCACCTGATTGGACACCCAGGTCGCGTTCGCGTCGATTCCCTGGACGAGACCGATGAACTGTGCACCTGGCGTGATGAAGCCGATGGACCAGGCCACGACGTTGTCCGAGCCCGTGGTGAGCCCGGCGGAATTCGCCGTCCAGGTCGCGGGCAGATGGGGGGCCGCGAGGGTGTTCTTCACCTGCGGCTGAGCCTGCGAGGCTACCGTGACGTAATCGATCGGCGGGCGATCGGGCTGGGCGGGGCGCACGACCACGAGCACGAGAAAGAGCACGACGGCGAGTGACGCGAGCAGCGCGAGCACGAGATTGATGAGGGACTGGTTCGACCGGTGCCGCCGCGAGCTCTCAGCCTTGCGGGCGGCTGTCTCTTCCGGGGTTTCGGGTCGACCGAGTTCCGCGACGACGCGCGGTGGACGATCGGGGGAGGTTGACACGGGCCTCAGTCGACGGATGCGGCGCGCGCCGCATCCAATCTGGCTTTCGCCCCGATCAGCCACTCCTCGCAGCGGCGGGCCAGGGCCTCGCCCCGTTCCCAGAGCGCGAGCGACTCTTCGAGCGTCGAGGAACCCTGCTCGAGGTCGTTCACCACGCGCACCAGCTCGTCGCGCGCCTGTTCGTAGCTCAGCTCTGCGACGTCATCCGCGGTACCGGGGGAAGGAGTTGCTGCCACGGCTTAACTCTACCGAGCCTTGCCGGGCGCGGTCGGCTTGGGTGTGACGGTTGTGGCCGCCGTTCCGTCGGCGAGAGTGAGGAGGAGAAGAGTGCCGACCTTGGCATCCTTTTCGCTGCGCAGCACGGCGCCACCGGGCAGCTGGGCGATCGCGTAGCCACGATCGAGCGTGCGCTGCGGCGAGAGCGCCCGCAGTTGCGAGCGCAGTTCGGCGACCCGCGTGTGCGATCGCTCGATCATGAGTTCGATGAGGTCGGCGCTGCGCGAGACGTAGCGGCCGAGTTCCTCGGCGCGCGAGTCGACGATCCACACCGCGTTGGCGAGGACGGGGCGAGATCTGAGCTGTTCGAGACGGTCGATCTCGGTCGAGACCAGCCCGGTCATCCTGCTGCCGATGCGGGAGCGCGCCTGCTGGACCCGACTCAGTTCCTCGGCGACGTCAGGGACTACGCGCTTCGCCGCGTCCGTGGGAGTTGACGCGCGCAGATCGGCAACGTCGTCGAGCAGCGGGCGATCGGCCTCGTGCCCGATGGCGCTGACGATCGGTGTGGCGCAGGCGGCGGCGGTGCGCACCAGGGTCTCGTCGCTGAAGACGAGGAGGTTCTGGAAATCGCCGCCGCCGCGGGCGACGATAATCACATCGATCTCTGGGTCCGCGTCGAGCACCTTGAGGGCAGCGGTCACTTCGGCCGAGGCGCGATCTCCCTGGACGGCCGTGTGCACGACGCGGAACTCGACCGCCGGCCAGCGCAGCTGCGCATTGCGCAGCACATCTTTTTCGGCATCCGAATCCTTGCCGGTGATGAGACCGACGCCGCCGGGTAGGAATGGCAGGCGCTTCTTGCGGTCGAGGTCGAAGAGCCCCTCGGCCTTGAGCTTCTGGCGGAGGCGCTCGAGGCGCTCGAGCAGGTCGCCGAGACCGACATGGCGCATCTCGAAGACCTGCATCGTGAGGGTTCCGCCCTTGACCCAGTAGTTGGGTTTGACGAGCGCGACGACTCGGTCGCCCTGCTTCAGGTCGTCCGGAATTTTCGCGCGCACGGAGGACCAGACGGTGAAGCCGACCGTCGCGTCGACCTCTAGATCTTTGAGCTTGCCGTAGACGTTCCCCCCGGAGACGCCCCATTGCGTGATCTCGCCCTCTACCCACACGGTACCGAGTCGATCGATCCAGCCCTTGATCTTGTCGGAGAGCAGCCCGACCGGCCACGGCGAGTCGACGGTAGAGGGGCCGTCGACGGTGGTCACGACTGACCACCGACCGCGGGTTCGCCCACGTATTCGTGCGCCTCGTGGGCAAGTTCGTCCCACAGCTGTCGGTCGCTCACGCGCACCCACTTGCGGCTCGGGTGCCCTTCCGACCTGAATCGCTGCGCGACACCACGCGAGACGAGATCCCTGGCGCGCGCCTCCGGCACCTCCACGACGAGGTCGTCATCCTCGAGAAAAGCGAACAGCTTGCCGTGCACGACGAGGCCGGTCGGACCCACCGTGACGCCGTCTTCGTCTCCGAGCGAGAGCACGAGGTTCTCGAACGATTCGCGTGTCTCTCTGCCTGCCATGAGGGCCTCCCAGTCTGCGCAAACGCCCGCGAAGTAGAATCGGTGCTTGTGAGCACGATAACCAACGGCGCGGCCGCGAGTCTTGGCACGCCGCGGATTCCCGCGGTACGTAACAGGCTACGGGACAACCCCGTCGGCCGGCCGAAGCGGGTGCTGCTCGCCGCTCCCCGTGGCTACTGTGCAGGAGTGGACCGAGCCGTCATCGCGGTCGAGAAAGCGCTAGAGCACTACGGCTCGCCGGTCTACGTGCGCAAACAGATCGTGCACAACGTCCACGTCGTCTCGACGCTCGAGAAGAAGGGCGCGATCTTCGTCGACGAGGTCGACCAGGTGCCAGAGGGCTCGCATATCGTCTTCTCCGCGCACGGGGT
>JAODMX010000254.1 GCA_025464735.1 Frondihabitans sp.
GAGCCGCGATGCGCCGCTCATGCCTTCACCCCCCGCTTCTCGAGGATCCGGTTCGTCTGATCCACCGCATCCCGCCAGGCCGCATCGGGGTTCTTGGCCGTGGCCTCCACGTTCGTGATCTCGGTTGCGAAGGCGGTCACCTGGGCTTCGTAGGTGCTGATGTAGCTCACCGGTACGTTCTTCGCGGCGCCGCTGAAGTAGTCGAGCGGGTTCTGCGGCCCGAAGAACGTGCCCGGATTCCGCATGATGCCGCTCGTGAACGAGGCCGGAGTCGAGGGGAACAACTGGATGTCGTTGTAGCTCTGGGCTTGGTTGTTCGCTCCGGTCATCCACGAGATGAAGTCGAAGGCCGCCTGCGGATCCTTGCAGGTCGTCGGCACCGCGAGGAACGAGCCACCGCTGTTTCCCGGTCGGGCCGGTTGCTGGGTGATGCGCCACTTCCCGGAGGTGCTTGGCGCGGTGTCTTTCAGCACCTGGGTCCACCAGGCACCTTCGATGTGGGCCGCAGCCTTTCCGGAGACCCAGCCGGCGTTCTGGTCCGTGCTCGATTGAAGGTTGCCGGTCACCCGCGCGTCGATCGCTTTCACTGCGGTGTCCCACGCCGCGCGAATCGAGTTTCCGGGTTTCTCGTAGAGCGGTTTGTCGTCGCGATCGAAGTAGCGTTCTGCGCTCGCGTTGACGTACTGGTTGAAGATCGCGGTCCCGTTGATCATGATCGCGGCACCGGTGCGTGTGCGGAGCTGCTTGCCCAGATCGATGTAGTCGTCCCAGGTGCGGATGGCGGCGAACACGTCGGCCGGCTCCGTTGGCAGCCCCGCCTTCGCGAAGATGTCCTCGCGGTAGAAGAATCCCGTCGGCCCCGTGTCGATGGGCCAGAAGCAATGCCGCCCGGACGGGGTGACGCCGAGCGACCACTTCCAGTCGTAGTAGTCGGATTTGAGCGCCCTGCCGCCGAGGGTGTCCAGATCGACGAAAAGCGTCTCGTCGGGAAAATAGAGCGAGACGTTCGAGTTCAACGCGACGATGTCGGGGATGAAGGCGTGACCGGCGAGGGTCGTACGAAACTTCGTGTCGTACGACACGGTGCCGAGGATGTCGGGAAGGATCCGGTGACCCGGGCTCCCGGGGATCGCGGCTGCGGCCTGCTTCAGGAATTTCGGATTCAGAGATCTGTCCCAATACCAGAGGACGAGTTCGTCCGGGTTGCCCGACACCGACGATCCGGCGCTGCAGCCGGCAAGTGTGCCGGTCAGTGCCAGCGCTCCGAGGGCGGCGGCCGAGCCAAGGAATCCGCGCCGGGTAACCAGGGGAAATGCTTGCGTCACGAGGAACCTGCTCTCATCGTTGAGAATCCACGTCGTTCATCTTCGTGAACGATCACGAAGTGCGGTCCAGGCTGCACCACCCGACCGCGGCTGTCAACACCTCGCATCGGAAGAGGTCCCGCTTTTCACAGGGAAATTGGTTGACCCTGGGATCCTGCAGGTCTAGCGTGATGGGCGCCGTGAAGGTTCACGGCAGCTGTTTCGGCTTACCCAGGAGATGACGATGTCTTACTTTTCCCCGACCGATTTGACCACCCGGACATCGCCTTTCGGGTGGGCTGTTCTCGGGCCGGGAAGCATCGCTCGGAGGTTCGTGTCACAGTTGCCCGCGTCGTCGGGCGTGCTGGTCGCGGTCGGGAGCACGAACGAGCAACGAGCCTCCGCGCTGGCCGAATTTGCAGCCGAGCACGGGTTCGAAAACGTCCGGACGGGCACGTACGAGGAGGTTCTTGCCGACCCGGCGGTCGACGCCGTCTACGTGTCGACCGTGCACACCGGACACGCTCACCTCGTGCTCGCGGCGATCGAGGCAGGCAAGGCGGTGCTCTGCGAGAAGCCGCTGTCGCCCAACAACGGAACGACGATGACGCTTGTCGATGCAGCTCGCACCGCGGGTGTGCCGCTGGTCGAGGCGTACATGTACCGATTCCACCCCCAGACCACGAAGCTTCTCGAACTCGTCCGCGACGGCGCGATCGGACAACTCACGCACATCGACGCGGCGTTCGCGTTCGATACCTCAAGCCGCGAGGGTCGGCTGTTCGACGCGGCCACGGCTGGCGGCGGCATCCTTGACGTCGGGGGCTACCCCGTCTCCCTGGCGCGCGCTGTTGCCGGGGCGGCAGTCGGTCGTCCGTTCGCCGAACCCACCGAGCTTCACGCGAGCGGGACTGTCGGCCCGACCGGAGTCGACGAGTGGACGGTCGCGCAGCTGTCGTTCCCGGGCGACGTCACGGCGAGCGTCCGCACCGGCGTCCGGCTCCAGGACGACAACACCGCGACCGTCTACGGATCCCTGGGATCCATCCACCTCGAAGACCCGTGGACCCTTTCGGAGAACCCGGAACTCGTGCTGAGAGTGGCAGGAGAAGAGCCGCAGACCTTCACTTTCGGCGACGCCCGGCCCTATGCGCTCGAGGCGGACGCCACTGCTTCGGCCGTTGCGAGTGGGGCGGGCGAGGCGCCTGCGATGTCACTCGGCGATTCGCTCGGGAACGCGAAAGTCCTCGACCAGTGGCGCGACGCCATCGGCGTCCGGTTCCCCTTCGAGGCCGAGGACGCCAACATCCCGACGGTGTCCGGGCGGCCCCTCCGCGCCGCTGCCACCGGCCCGATGCGGTACGGCCGGATCGACGGCATCGACCGGCCGGTCTCGCGCCTCGTGATGGGCGTTGACAACCAGCCCGACCTAGCGCATGCCTCCGCGATCTTCGACCACTTCTTCGAACAGGGCGGCAACACCTTCGACACCGGTTACATCTACGGCGGCGGAGACCACGAGCGCCGGCTCGGCCGTTGGATCGCGAACCGCGGCGTCGAGGACGACGTCGTCGTCATCACGAAGGGTGCGCACACGCCCCACTGCGACCCGGAGTCGATCACGCGCCAGCTGTTCGAGAGCCTGGAGCGTCGCGGCACCGACCACGCGGACATCTACCTGATGCACCGTGACAACCCGGACGTGCCGGTCGGGGAGTTCGTCGACGTTCTCGACGAGCACTGGCGCGCCGGCCGGATCCGGGTCTATGGCGGTTCCAACTGGACGCCGGCTCGCTTCGACGAGGCCAACGCCTACGCGCGCGCGAACGGCAAGCACGAGTTCTCCATCCTGAGCAACCACTTCGGTCTGGCCGAGGCGTACGACGTGCCGTGGGCGGGTTGCGAACACGCCACGGATCCAGAATCGAAGCGCTGGCTCGCGGAGCGGAACATTCCCCTGTTCCCCTGGTCGTCGCAGGCCCGTGGCTTCTTCACCGGGCGTGCGCGTCCCGACGACACGAGCGATGCCGAGCTCGTCCGCTGCTACTACAGCGACGACAACTTCGAGCGCCTTCGCCGGGCGGAGGAGCTCGGGGCCAAGTATGGTGTCGCCGCGACGGCGATCGCACTCGCGTTCGTGCTCAATCAGCCGTTCCCGACGTTCCCGCTGTTCGGTCCTCGGACGATCTCGGAAGCGCGATCCTCCATGGAAGCCGTGTCGATCGAGCTCTCTCCTCGGGAGGCCGCGTGGCTCGATCTCGGGGAGTGACACCCGGCGCCCCCGCCACCATCATCGACGTCGCAGCCGCCGCCGGAGTCTCCCGTCAGACCGTCACCCGCGCCATGAACGACATGCCGGGTATCAGCGTCGCAACGAAAGCCCGAGTCCTCGCGGCCGCCGCGGAGCTTGCCTACCGGCCGTCGCGATTCGGTCGCGGTCTCGTGAGCGGAGGCACCAAGCAACTCGGACTCGTCATCA
>JAODMX010000348.1 GCA_025464735.1 Frondihabitans sp.
GCGCGCGCCAGCGGCCCGCAGCCGTCCGCGCTGTCGCGGTTGCTAAAGTGGATACGCACAACGTCCGGGCTCTGCAGCTCGTAGCTGAAGCAGCCAAACGAGTGTGTGGCGCTCGCCTTAGGCGCCACGTCTACGAAGAAAGCGACCGTCCATTCCAGGCGATCCGATCTGGACGCGCACCGATCGAGCCCAGCGGCGTAGCGCGTCCACTCTGCCGAATGTGAGCCACCGTCGGCTCGTCCGAGGCCAAGCCGCCGGTGCAGGTTCGTGAATTCCAGGCAGGCGTCCGAGAGCGAGTGAGACGTCCTGTCCGCGATGGCCTGAGCAAACAACAGCTGAATTTCGAAGAAGCCTCGCAGCCGCTCGGCCTGTTCACGACGCTCGTCGATTACCACGCCCATTACGCAAGGTTACACTCGCCCGGTCGGGGTACTCAACGGCAGCTACCCACCCCCAGCGGCCCTCGGGGCAGTCCGGTCTGGGACAGGTTGCCAACTGGCGCTTTCGACCCGTGGCGGACCTTGGGAGAGTCGCTTGCCGTACCCGCCAAACCGAGCGGATCAACGGGCAATCATCCGCGTTCGTCCTTGAGCGGCACGCGCCCATCCCTGCGACATTTCCACCGAACAGACAAATGACCGAGGGGACAGTTCCCATGAAGGCGATCGTGGTGACGGACCAGGCTGCGGGAACGGCCGGGATGAAGCTGGTGGAGCGGCCCGAGCCGCAGCCATCGATAAACGATGTCGTCGTTCAGGTTTATGCGTCGGGGTTCGTCAACACTGAGCTGGGTTGGCCTTCGACCTGGACCGATCGCCTCGACCGCGACCGAACACCATCGATCCCCGGGCACGAGCTGGCCGGAGTGGTCACCGCCCTCGGGTATGGCACGACGGGGTTGTCGCTCGGACAGCGGGTGTTCGGCCTCACAGACTGGTTCCGCAACGGCACCCTGGCGGAGTACACGGCGGTCGAGGCACGCAACCTCGCGCCGCTGCCGGGCGACGTCGACTTCACCGTTGGGGCGAGCCTTCCGATCTCGGGGCTGACCGCGTGGCAGGGACTGATCGTGCACGGCCGCCTTCAGGCGGGGCAGCGCTTGATCGCGCACGGCGCGGCTGGCGCGGTCGGGTCGATGGTGACGCAACTCGCACGTGAGTTCGGCGCCTATGTGATCGGCACCGGACGCGCCGCCGACCGTCAGTCGGCGCTCGGCTTCGGCGCGAACGAATTTGTCGACCTCGACAACGAGGCCCTGGAAGACGTCGGCGAAGTCGATCTGGTTTTCGATCTCATCGGCGGCGATATCGGAAAGCGGTCCGCGCGCCTGGTTCGAGCCGGAGGAATGCTGGTGTCCATCGTCGGACCGTCCGAGGCGCGGCCCGTCGATGGCCTGGCGATCGACTTCGTTGTCGAGTCCGATCGTGCCCAACTGAGTGAGATCGTTCGGCGGGTGCGGGACGGACGACTGCGGACGAACATCGGCACCGTTTCGACCCTCGACGATGCCGTCGCCGCCTTCAACCCGACCGATCGACGCCCGGGGAAGACGATCATCCGCGTTCGTCCGTGAGGACTTTCGGACGGCGGCGCCGCGTCCGTAACTGAAGAGGCCGAGGGCGAAGACGTCTAGGATGACGTCTCGCCTGCGGCGATCTAAGTGATCAACAGCAGGCATCCGCCAGACGACGGGAGCCAATGTCTGCTCACCACCCTGCCCTGACCTTCGTCAGGTCCGCTTCCGGAGCGCCGGCGGGTGGTCGCGGCAACGTCCGGAGCGCGCCAAGAGCTGCCGTTGGCGCGCCTCCAGGACCACGACGTTCAGCACCTAAATCGAGAATACAATTCCCGCCCCTTCGAGGTCGTTTGGGAGGGTAACCAATCGCCACGGAGCTGCACTCAGAGACTTTCCTGGACGACCTGAAGCCATCGCCGTTCGAAGTCAGTCAGTTCATCGACTTCGTCCGGGTCCAGCGCCCGGAGCTTGGAGATGACCGCGTCCAGAACGTGGTGGGGTTCGAGGTATCCGGCGATCTTTCGTGCGATCTGCAAGGGCACGCCGTATTCGTCGAGCGCCGCGATCGTCGCCGGCAGAAACAGGTGGTTGGCGGCTTCAGCGTAGACGCTGTAGTCACCGGGGACGAGGTCCAACATGCCGGCCACCTCCAGCTGGATGTTGTGAACGACCATGAGGTCCTGCGGGAAACTGTAGCTGACAATGTTGCGGGTGATCTTCAGCGCTTCGTCGATCTTGGATGAAACGTCCTGGCCGGGCAGCACGCCGTTGGCTACATCCGACAGATAGGCCTTGAGACCGCCGTCCTGGCTCAATCGTGAGAGGTGCCAGTGAAGCTGGCTGGCCGAGCTTACGCCGAGGTTCTGCATCGTTGGGCCGGACAGGTAGCCCATGACCAGTTCCGCGACCGCGATCAGCTGCGCCTTCTTGGGGTAGCCGCGCCACGTGTAGAGGTCGGGTCGTTCCGCCATAACCTCGTACAGGGCGCGGGCCAGGCGATTCTGCGTGTCGGGCTCGATTGAGCCGTTCAGCCGGATGGTGTCCTCGCTGAGGAAGCTGTCCTTGAGCGCATCGGCCACGCGTGAGCGCGACAGGTCGGTCAAGTCGCCGTCCTCCAGCTGCATGATCAGCGGGAGCGGCGTCTCGAGCCCCTGCTCCCCGACCGGATATTCGACGACTGTCTCCTCATCGGCGGGCGCGGTCTCCAACATGAAGACCTTGCCGATGAAGTACCGCCCCATCCGTCCGGCGCGTCCCTGGATGTTCTTGTAGGTGAAGAAGTCCAGGACGTTCTTGTTTCGCCGCCGGTCATAGACGATCACGTTCTCGGCCGCCGTATTGACCCCCTCGATCAGCGTCGAGGTGCAGATCAGGCGCCTGATAACGCCGTCGTTGAACAGCCGCACCATGTGCTGCTGCAGGGCGCGGGGAATGCCGCCGTGGTGTAGGCCAACGCCCCGCCGCAGGGCTCTGGCGACGACCCATTCGGCGTGAAAGTTCTCATCGATCCAGTCGGCATGCTCGGCGCAGGCGGCGACGTCCACCTTCGCCACGTCCCGCATCAGCGTCTTGGCGACGCGCGAGGCGCTGCCGGGGGCCTGGCAGTAGATCAGGGTCGCGCTGTCCAAGGTCTTGCAGAGCTCGACCAGCGCCACATCGCGCTCGTCGCCACGGGTGGGAAGGTCAAAGTTGACGACGTCGACGGCGACCGTCGAATACTCTGACGGGATGAAATGGATCTCGTAACGATCCAGCCCCTTGATCGCGTGGATGTTCGGCCCGAGCAGATAGAACTGCGCCTTGGTTCCGGCGAGTTGATGGAAGGCCAGATTGAGTTCGATCGCGCGCCGTTTGTCCTTCTCGTGGCGCAGGTCAAGCTTGTAGAATTCGTCGATCACGAAGAAATCGACGTTCGTCAGATCCTCACGTTGCCGGACCCGTTCCTGGGTGAGCACGTAGACGTTCACGCTCTTGGGGTCGGCGGCCTGGGTGGGATGGGTGATCACATGCACCGTGCCCCGGAAGCGTCGCACGAGCCGCTTTCGCGTCTCGTCGATGAGCGCCAGTGTTGGCACGACGATGACGATCTTCTTGAATTTCCCGAGCGCGATCATCGCATCGATCAAGAGGCTCTTGCCGACGCTGGTCGAGGCGCTGAGGACGACGTTGGAGCCGGTCCTGAGCTGGTAATAGACCTTCGCCTGGAGGCTGTGGAACACCTCGTCCATGCCGTCCGGCCGATGCAGCTCGTAGGCCAGTCGGTCGTCGTCTTGCGCGAAGGTCAGGGTGCCTCCCATGTAGGGATAGAGGCCGACCGCGCGAACGAGCGAGGTCAGGACCTGGGTTTCGAAGTCGTCGAAGGACTCGCTCCGAGCGAGCGCCCGAATGACCAGGTCGCGCCCGTTCTGGGCGGATGACTTGTCATTGACGTGTTCGGCGATCGCCCGCAGCAGATTGAATGGCGTCTCACCGCCAAAGTTCTCCTCGCCGAGCGCGGATCTGACGGTTGCGTAGTTCATGACAGCCCCAGGTTATCGGCGAACTGATCCTTGAGCACCGCGAGGTTCTCGACCGGGATCATGAAGACGTGGACGCGCACCTCCTCGACTGAGGCCGGCAAGCTCGCCGTCACGCCGGCGCCGAGCTGGGCGATCTCCCCCACCAGACGCGCCTGATAGTCATCGGCGTGGCCGTTGGAGAGCACCGCGCTTTCGTAGGCGATCAGCAGCGGCAGGCACAGGACACGGATGAAGTCGTCGATCGGCGCGCCCGGCGAAAGCGCCGCGCCGATCGCGTGGTCAGTGTAGTGCTGCGGTTCCCGCAGCTGAAGAATGATGCCCCGCTCCTCAACCAGCAATTCGGTGTCGAGGGCGTCGGAAAGCTCGGCGCTGATGCGGGCAAAGAGCGGCGCCGGATCGCGCTCGTAGAAGAGATGGGTTCGACCGATCCACAGCTCGTCCCCGTTCTCGCCATGGACGAGGTGGGCGTTCTTGGTGACCTTGTCGCCGTGCGTGGACCGGTGGAACAACTTGCACGGCACCGGCTCGCTGCCGAACCAATGTCGCAGGACGGCGTGAAGGAGCGTTTCGGCCAGCAGGTTGCCGACGTCCAGCGGGCGCTCGGCCTTCACGACCCGCAGCCCGGCCTCGAACTTGGCGCGCATGTTCAAGGGGGTGATCTCGACAAGCTCGCTGGCTTTCAACGTCAGCTCCGGCACCCAATCCGCGAGGTGCCGCGCCAACTGCTTGGACCGCCAGACCTTGCGTTCGTAGAGCGCATCGTA
>JAODMX010000362.1 GCA_025464735.1 Frondihabitans sp.
GCACGCTCGAGGTAGTCCCAGAGCGTGGCATCGTCGAGGGGCGAAAGGTGCAGCGCGTCGAGGGCGGTGCGCATGTGGGCGAGCCAGCGGTCGCGGGCGGCGGGGTTGACCTTGAAGGGCTGGTGCCGGAGCCGAAGCCGCGGGTGTCCGCGCTCCTCGCTGTAGGTCGTTGGTCCGCCCCAATACTGCTCAAGGAAACCCGTCAGCCGCTGGATCGCGCCCTCGAGATCGTCGGCCGGATACATGGGCCAGACGAGGGGATCCGTTCGGATGCCCTCGTAGAAGGACCGCACCAACTTCTCGAAGGTCGCGCGCCCGCCGACCTTCTCGTAGAAGGTCTCCTCTGCCGCGTCGCTCACGACCCGTCTCCGTCGCTGTTGGCCGGGGGTGCGTCGCCCTGCGCCTGCGGTGGTAGCGGAATGCTGCGGGGTTCCGCGGGCGTGGCCCTCGTCGCCGGTGGCGGAGTGACGGTTCGCGAAGCCGTGGTGCGCGGAGCGCCGGTTCGCGGAGTGGCGGCCCCCGGCGCGGCCCCCGGCGCGGCCTCCGGTGGTGTCGCCGCTCGTGCCCCCTTGCCGCGTCGGGCTACCGGCGTGGGAGAAGTCTCGACCGGTCGGGCACCCTTGACGCTCGTCGCCTCGTCGAAACCGGAGAGGACCACGCTGTTGAGCGACGGAAGCGTGATGCCGAGCGCGTCGAACGCTTTCTTGAGGCGGATCCGGAGCTCGCGTGCGACGTTGTCTTTCTCGGCCGTGCGAGTTCTGACGACGAGTCGAACGACGAGCGCTGACTCCGAGATGGATTGAAGCCCCCAGAGTTCCGGCTTCTCGACGACACGATTGCGCCAGCGTGGGGTGGCCGAGAGATCGGTTGCGGTCTTGAGGATGAGCTCTTCCACGGCATCGATGTCGACGTCGTACGGCACCGCGGTGTCGATGATCACCCGGGCCCACCCCTGTGACATATTTCCGACCCGCAGGATCTGGCCGTTCGGCACGAACCAGAGGGTTCCGTTCACGTCGCGCACCTGGGTGACCCGGATCCCCACGACTTCGACGACCCCGGTAGCGAGCCCCACGTCGACGATGTCGCCCACACCGAGCTGATCTTCGGCAACCATGAACAATCCGCTCAGCATGTCTTTGACGACGCTCTGGGCACCGAACGCGAGGCCGGCCGCGATGACGCCCGCGGCGCTCACGATGCCGACGATGCTGACCTTCAACTCGCTCAGGATGCTGGTGGCTGCGATCACGACGAGGACGACCGTCACGACGTTCTGCAGCACGCTCCCAAGGGTTCGCGTGCGCTGAACCACCCGCACCGCCTGCAGCGGCGATGCCACCAGTGCCTGCGTGTCGTCGACGTTCTGCTTCTTTTTGACGCCGGTGACGATTTGGTCGACGACCCGCCGGATCACGAAGATCGCGATGACCCGAAGGATGATCGCCCCGAGAATGATGCCGGCCACCGTGATGGCGGTTCCCCAGACGTCCCAGAACGCACTTGCGTCATTGACCACGACTTGGCCGGGGCTAGTCGATGTCGGGGTCACAGCGAGGAGGGTGGAGATCATCCACCCCATCGTACGGGCGCCGCCAGGCTCGCACCTGAGCGTGCGCGCCACACGCGCCCACACCAGAGAAGCATCACGGATGCTGCGGTCGCCTCGCGGATAAACGCGAAGCGACCGCAGCAACCGCGAAGCGACGCGGCGCGGTGCGGCGGCCTACGCGTCGGCCGCCTGGACTCGCAGGGCACGCTCCGTGCCGGCGACGTTCTCGGTGACGATGCGGCGCAGGGCCGGTGTCTCTGGGTTGGCCGCCAGCCACTCGTTGGCAGCCGCGACGAGCGCAGCGTTCGCCAGACCGGCGGGGTAGAGGCCCGAGACCAGGGTATCGGCGATGTGGTAGCTGCGGCTTGCCCAGATGGTGCCGAGCGACGAGAAGTACCGCTCGATGACCGGTTCGAGGATGGAGGGGTCGTTCGTGTGCTGGAAGCCCACGGCGGTGGCCCGGACGATCGCGTTCGGTTGTTCGTCCGAGTCGACGATCGACGCGAACGCCGCGAGCTTGCCCTCGACGGTGGGGATCGTCGCACGGGCACGGGCCGCCGCCTGTGCGCCGTTTGCGGTGTTGTCGGACGCCAGAGCGGCGTCGATCTCTGCGTCGCCGGCGAGGCCGACGAGGACGAGGCCCTCGAGGAGTTCCCACCGCAGGTCGGTGTCGATCTCGAGACCGGGCAGAGTAATGGTGCCGTCGACGAGACCCTGGAGGGCCTGGCCGTGCTGGTCGGTCGAAGCGATGTTGGCGAAGAACTTCACGAACTGGAACTGAGCATCGGATCCCGCTTCGGCGCCCCGAGCCAGTGCCCAGAGTCCGTTGCCCACCTCGACGATCGTCGCCTCGCGTTTCGCAGGGTCGACGTAGCTCCTGGCGACCTGCGTCAACTGGGTAAGCGTCGTGCGGATTGTCGTCGACTCGGTCTCAGTGGCGATGTTGTCGAGCACCAGGCGCACGTAGTTGCTGGCTGCCGTCTCGGCGTCGCGCGTGGCATCCCAGACGGAGCCCCAGACGATGGCGCGAGCGAGGGGGTTCTTGATCTTGGACAGGTGCTTGATCGCCGAGGCGAGCGACCGCTCGTCGAGTCGGACCTTGGCGTAGGCGAGGTCGTCGTCGTTGATGAGGATGAGCGCGGATTTGGCCAGCCCGACGAGCTCGGGCACCTCGGTGCGCTCGCCGTCGACATCGATCTCGACGCGATGGGTGCGTACCAGGCTGTCGGAGTCGATGGGGCCGGCACCCGTGAGGTCATACAGGCCGATGGCGAGACGGTGCGGACGGATCGTCGGGTAGTCCGCCGGCGCCTCCTGC
>JAODMX010000438.1 GCA_025464735.1 Frondihabitans sp.
GCTCATAACCCAGAGGTCGTAGGTTCAAATCCTGCCCCCGCAACCAAAACCCCCGGAATTCATTGGAATTCCGGGGGTTTTTTTGCGCCCTTTGGTGGCGGGCGTGCTCCTCGCCCGCAACAGGATCCGCTAAACCCTCGCCGTCGGCCGCGGCGGTGGTCCTAGGACCACCGCGACAGCCGGCCCCGAGGGTTTAACGCTGCGGGAGGGACGGCCGAGCTAGGGTGACGACATGAGTGACAGCATCCTCGTCGGTGTCGGCCAGTTCGCGCCCGGGCCCGACCTCGCGGCCAATCTTGCGGCCATAGACGAACTCGCCAGCGCGGCCGCCGCTCGGGGCGCTGTGGTCGTCGTCTTTCCCGAGTACTCCTCGTTCTTCGAGCGCGAGATGAGTGCGGCCTTTGTGAAAGCTGCCCAGCCGATCGACGGCGAGTTCGTTGCCGGCCTCGGCGCCGTGGCGCGTCGCCTCGGCGTCCACGTCGTCGCCGGCCTCGTCGAGACGGGCGACGCCACGCACTTCTCGAACACTCTGGTCGCGGTCGATCCCAGCGGCAGCGTTGTGGCCACCTACCGCAAGCTCCACCTCTACGACGCGTTCGGCCAGCGGGAGTCCGACTGGGTGCTCCCAGGCGCCATCACGACGCCCCAGACCTTCGTGGCGGGTGGTTTCACATTCGGGATGCAGACCTGCTACGACGTCCGCTTCCCCGAGGTGACGAGGACGCTCGTGGACGCGGGAGCGGACGTAGTCCTGGTCCCGGCCGAGTGGGTTCGCGGGCCGCTCAAGGAGCACCATTGGCGCACGCTCGTCACAGCGCGTGCCCTCGAGAACACCATGTACATCGCCGCCGCCGACCACATGCCGCCGGTCGGCGTTGGTAACAGCATGGTGGTCGATCCGTCGGGGGTCGAGATCGCTACGATCGGCGACGAGCGCGGGGTGGCGGTGGCCGAGATTCGGCGTGACCGCCTCGAGGACGTTCGTCGAGTGAACCCGGCCCTGCGGCTCCGGCGATTCCGCGTCGTCGAGGGTGAGTCCGCGACGACGCCTTGATCGGATGCGGTCAGCGTGCCCTGGCGGCCGTCGCCGCCGGGAGGGCACCTCAGCGCAAGCCGGCCAACTGCTCTGCAGCGCGCTCCAGCACCTCGGTCTTCTTGCAGAAGGCGAAGCGCACGAGTGACGCGTATTCGGCGGCCAGGTCGGGGTGGCAGAAAGCGCTGATCGGCACGCCGACGACGCCGGCGAGCGAAGGGAGCCGCCGGCAGAGGTCGACCGCCGAGGGGTAGCCGAGGCCCTGGGCGTCGGCGACCACGAAGTACGAGCCTGCGGGGTGCGACACCGGGAACCCCGCCGCCACGAGACCGGAGCTCAACAGGTCCCGCTTGGCCTCGAGGGTCGCTTTGATTCCGTCGAAGTACGCGTCGGGAAGGCCAAGGCCCACAGCGATCGCCGGCTGGAAGGGTGCGCCGTTGACGTAGGTCAAGAACTGCTTGACGGCAAGGATCCGAGACACAAGGTCGGGCCTCGCCGTCAGCCAGCCGATCTTCCATCCGGTGGTCGAGAACGTCTTGCCGCCGGACGAGATGGTCACGGTCCGTGAAGCGGCGCCGGGCAGTGCGGCGATCGGCTGATGGCGTACCCCGTCGAACGTGAGGTGTTCGTAGACCTCGTCGGAGACGATCAAGGCGTCGTGTTTCTCTGCGAGCTCCACCAGGAGCCGTTTGGTCTCGTCGTCGAGGACGGCTCCGGTCGGGTTGTGCGGATCGTTGAGGAGGATCACCCGGGTGCGGTCCGTGACCGCTCTGCGGAGCTCGTCGTGGTCGATGGTGAAGTCGGGCCCGCGCAGGGGCACCGTTCGATGGATGCCTCGAGCGAGACCGATGATGGCGCCGTACGAGTCGTAGAAGGGCTCCATGGTGACGACCTCGTCTCCGGCATCGACGAACGCCAGGAGGGTGGCCGCAATCGCCTCAGTTGCGCCCGCGGTGACGAGTACTTCCGTGTCGGGGTCGACGTCGAGCCCGTAGAAGCGGTGCTGATGGGCAGCGACGGCGTTGAGGAGCACCTGCTGGCCGCGACCCGGCGGGTACTGGTTATTGCCGTCGGCGATGGCCTGGCGGGCCGCTTCGAGCACCTCCTCGGGGCCGTCCTCGTCGGGGAATCCTTGCCCGAGGTTGATCGATCCGGTGCTCGCAGCCAAGGCTGACATCTCGGCGAAGATCGTGGGGGCCATGGTGCCGTCGGGGCCGAGGAGCATCGCGCCGCGCGCGGCACGCTCCCACGGGGTGAGGGTCGTCATAGGCTCCACCGTATCCTCGTACTCCGTTCGCTCTCGGGAAGCCCCAACGCTGCCCTTCTAAGATGACCGCATGAACGACACCCCTGGCGAAGTCCCGGAGAACGACAGCGAAGAACCTCGCGACGAGACCCCTGCCACGAGCGCACGTCCCGACGCCTGGAAGGCCCCTGAGCCCTCTCTGAGGCACACCACTGGCCCGGTCGACGCGGTGCCGGCGGGCGCGCCGCCGTTTCCCGGCGTGCCGCCCGAGCCGCTGTCCCAGACGCCGGTCGCGCCTTCTGCGGCCGACGAGACGCATCGCGCGCCGGCCTCACTCGACCACGCCGCGTACGCGGGCTCAAATTCCTCGGCCTACGCCAACCTTGCCGCTGCCGACGCCGCCGCACACGGTCAGCATGCTGCCCAGGAGGGCTTCGCCCAGGCTGGCGCCGAGAGCGGCTACACCGGTCCGGGTGAGCCGTACGCCTACGACGCCAGCAACGCGTCGGCCGCCGGCGGCTGGGGCACGCCCGCGCCTTTGGTTCGCCGCAAGCGCGGCCTCGGCTCGTTCGTCGCCGTCGCGGTGGTCGCCGCTGTCATCGGCGCGCTCGTCGCCACGGGCGGCTATGCGCTTTTCGCGTCACGAGCCGGCGATACCGCGGCCGGGCCGTCCGGTAACCTCACCATCGGCCACTACAAGGACGCCACCGTCATCACGGCGGTCGCTGCGAAGGCCACCCCTTCCGTGGTCACCATCAATGTGTCGTCCGGAACGTCGGCGGGCACCGGATCCGGCGTGATCCTGACCTCCGACGGCTACATCGTCACCAACACGCACGTCATCACACTTGACGGCGCCAGCGCCACGGGCACGATCAGCGTCACGCTCTCGAACGGCAAAATCTACTCGGGCAAGCTCAAGGGGCTCGATCCGCTCGTCGACCTCGCGGTCATCAAGATCGACGCCACCGGCCTTAGCCCGATCAGCTTCGCGAACTCGTCGAAACTGAACGTGGGCGACACCGCCGTGGCGATCGGCGCCCCGCTCGGTCTCTCCAACACGGTCACCGACGGCATCATCTCCACCCTCAACCGGAGCATCACGGTGCAGTCTTCTGCCGTTCCGAGCGGCGGCGACAGCAGCTCCGGCGGCAGCGACAACAACGGCCAGGGCCCGTTCAGCTTCGACAACGGTCAGGGCGGCACTTCTCAGGCCACCGGAGAGATCTCCCTCCCCGTGATCCAGACCGACGCCTCCATCAACCCTGGAAACTCGGGCGGTGCTCTCCTCAACTCCAAGGGCGAGCTGGTCGGCATCAACGTGGCCATCGCCAGTGCCGGGGGGTCGTCCAGCGACAGCAGCTCGGCGTCCGGCAGCATCGGTGTTGGCTTCTCGATCCCGGCCAACCTGGTCAAGCGTGTCGCGGACGACATCATCAAAGATGGCTCGGCGACCCACGGGCTCCTCGGCGCCAGCGTCGCCGACGCCACGAGCGACACCTCGGCAACACACACCGGTGCCCTGATCAAGTCGCTCACGTCGGGCGGAGCCGCCGAGAAGGCGGGTCTGCGTGCTGGCGACGTCGTCACCCAGTTCGACGGGATCCCCATCACGGGAGCCACCGACATCACGGCGCAGGTGCGGACGCTCGCCGGCGGTGCAACGGCGTCGGTCACCTACATCCGTGACGGAGCCACCAAGACGACCACGGTCACACTCGGCACCCTCAAGGGCTGACGAATCGAGCGCTTCGCCGGAGGCGCCCTGATAAGCTCGTGCGGATTTCGACGGTCGGCCGAGGGCAGGCCGCGCCCCCGACGCCACAGGATCACATGACCTCAGAAGACAGCCGTGCCATCGGTGTCTCCTATGTGATGCCCGTTCTCAACGAGG
>JAODMX010000445.1 GCA_025464735.1 Frondihabitans sp.
ATGCCCGTGAGCTTCTTCGCCTGCACCCCGTCTTTGACCCGTTCGATGATCTTCTCGGGGCCGATCAGGTAGGGCAGCTCGGTGACGACGAGGCCCTTCTTGCGGGCGGTGATGTTCTCGATCGCGACCTTCGCGCGGGTCTTGAAGCTGCCTCGACCGGTTGCGTAGGCGTCGCGCACACCGGCGAGCCCCGCGATCGTGCCGCCGGTCGGAAGGTCGGGGCCGGGGACGAACGCCATGACGTCGTCAAGCGTGGCGTCCGGGTGATCGATCAGATGGCGTGCGGCACCGATGACCTCGATGAGGTTGTGCGGCGCCCTGTTGGTCGCCATGCCGACGGCGATTCCGCTGCCGCCGTTGACGAGGAGGTTGGGGAACGCCGAAGGGAGCACCTCGGGCTGCATCAGCTGGTTGTCGTAGTTGGGGACGAAGTCGACGACGTCTTCGCCGAGCCCCTCCGTCATCGCCAGGGCCGACGGCGCCAGTCGCACCTCGGTGTATCGAGCCGCGGCGGGCGGGTCGTCGAGCGAGCCGAAGTTGCCGTGCCCGTCGATGACGGGCAGTCGCATTGTGAAGTCCTGGGCCAGTCGCACCAGAGCGTCGTAGATGGCGCTGTCACCGTGCGGGTGCAGTTTTCCCATCACCTCGCCGGTGACGCGAGCGCTCTTGACGTGACCCCGATCCGGACGCAGGCCCATTTCGGACATCTGGTACAGGATCCGACGCTGCACCGGTTTCAGTCCGTCGCGAGCGTCGGGCAGGGCCCGCGAGTAGATGACCGAGTAGGCATACTCGAGGAACGACCCCTGCATCTCGGTCGAGACGTCGATCTCTTCGATCCGCTCGCCATCGAATCCGGGAGTTGAGCTGTCGGTCGTCGTCATGCACTTCACTCGAGTCGGGGCACCAGGTGCCGGGGGAGGAGAACCGGGCCACGGGGGCTGTGCCAGACTGGGCCCGATGAGCACCATGGTACCGGCGAGGGAGCGAGACGCCGTGAGCCTGGCCGACGTCCTGCCGAGTTGCGTGGCCGCTCTCGAGGGGCGCGACAACCGCCTCGGCCTCCCGGAGGCGACTGCCGTTGTCGTGCTCGTGGTCGACGGGTTGGGCGCCGCGGCTCTCCGCGCCCGTTCCGCCTACGCGCGCACTCTTGGCGCGTCAGGGGCGACGCTCTGGTCCGGCTTCCCGACGACCACCGCCTCGGCCCTCACCACGATCACCACGGGCACCTTGCCCGGTCAGCACGGCCTCGTCGGCTACAGCGTGCTCGATCCCGCCAACGACCGCGTTGTGAAGCAGCTCTCGGGCTGGGATGCCCGTCTGGACCCGGCCACCTGGCAGCGTGAGCCGACGGTCTTCCAACAGCTCGCAGGATCCGGTATCACAACCTGGTCGATCGGCCCTGCCCGATACTCCGCCTCAGGCCTGACGAAGGCGATCCTCCGCGGGGCGACGTATCGCTCCGCCGACCGCATCCCGCAGCGGTTCGAGGCCGCCATGAGCATTCTGCGTTCCGAGGGACGGTCGCTCACCTACCTCTACGTGCCCGAGCTGGACATGGCCGGTCACAAGTCCGGTTGGGAGTCCGACGAGTGGGCCGCGGCCCTCGAGACCGTCGATGCCGAAGTGCGTCACCTTGTCGCGAGTCTTGGCCCCGGCCAGGCGCTCCTCGTCACCTCCGACCACGGCGTGCTCGACGTTCCTGCACACAAGCACGTCATCTACGGCGGAAAGCCCGAGCTGCTCGCGGGCGTCAGGCACGTCGCCGGAGAACCCCGCGTGTTGCAGCTTCACTTCGAACCCGGTCTCGCCGACGAGCAGCGGGTCGCAGTCGTCGACGCCTGGCGGGCGTCGGAGAGCCACCGCTCGTGGGTCGTTACGCGAGAGGAAGCCATTGCTGCGGGCTGGTTCGGCCCGGTTGACCCCGAGGTGCTGCCCCGCATCGGCGATATCCTCGTCGCTGCGCGACGAGCCGTCGCGTACTACCCCGACGTGGAGTCGCGCGGTCGCAGCATGGTCGGCCAGCACGGATCCTGGTCGGACGAAGAGATCCAGGTGCCGCTGCTGAGATTCGGGGCCTTCGCCGCCTGACCCTTAGGCCGGATCGTCGTCCGACCGGGCGCCGAAGACGATCTCGTCCCAGCTCGGCATGGACGCCCGCCCCTTCCGAGCACGATTCGACCGCGGCCCCGGACCGGAGTCCTGTCCAGCATCACTCTGTTGCCCCCTGGAGGCCGTTGGATGGGTCGCCAGGGGCTTTGTCGTGCGGGGAGGCTCAGGAGCTTCCGGCTCGTCGAAGTCGTCGAGAGGCACGTCGACGACGCGCATCGAGCCGGTGGAGGGGTGGAGCGACCGTGAGTCGTCACTGTCGTCGAAGCGTGCCGCTTCGCGCTCTCCGCGACGCCGACGAAGGGCCTCGAGGAGATCGGCAGTCTGGTTGTGGGCGGGAGCGGCCTCCGGTGCACGGTTGACCGCGGCAACGGAAGCGGCGCTCCGCGATCGGTCGAACGGCGTCGGCGGCTCGATCTCGTCGGGCGCGGGGCCATCGACCTCGGGTTCGACCTCGAATGCTCCGCTGTCGAAACGACCCGATTCGTTCGGGCCGGCATCGACCACACGACCCGAGTCTCCGACAGCTCGCAGACGCGGCACGAGCGGGGTCGAACCACCGTCCTGACGCGAGAGGGTGTGGGCGTCGCCGCCCTGCGGGGCCAGACCTTGCTTCTTGGGGTCGTATCGCCAGGTGGCCTCGCGCTCGACCTCCTGCGTCGTGTATGCGACGCGGACGATCCAGCCGGCCACGGGGTCTTTGTAGCTGGTCCACTCACGCTCGGTTGCCTGGGCGCCGTCGAGGCGCGAGTCGATCACCGTGCCGAACGTGGAGCCTTCGCCAGCGGCACCGCCACCGTCGCCAACGACGCTGACCGGGACGCTGCGCGCGCTGTCGAGGACATAATTGCGCTCGGCGAGGACGGCGCCTTCGAATCGACGGACGTAGTCGACCTCGACGCCGGCTGTCTGGGCCACCTGTTCGGCGGACTTGCCCGCCCGAATGCTCGCCTGGATCTCGCGCGGCGGGACCTTGTGCGTGGCGGTGGTGTGCTCGGTGTCGGCCGCGCGCAGCTGCGACTGCAGCGACAACGTGACGGGCAGACGGAATTCACTGCCGGCGTCGGTCGCAACGAGCAGTGCGCCGCTCTCGACTCCGATGACCTTCAGATCCTGCATTGTGTCTCGCCTTTCGCTGTCGCGATTTGGAAGCCAGGATGCCACGGAAGGGCCGGAATTCCGGGGAATAACGCGGGCGCGCCGCAAGTTCACTCGATGCGGCTCCCTGTTGGTTTTCGGGCTGCACGGGCCGGTTTGCTATTGACCATCGATTGGTGCAAACTGTGCCCGCCGATTTTGGTAGAAGACCTAGTACAGAACTGGATGGGCATGGCCACCGACTACGACGCTCCTCGCAAGAACGACGACGATTCCGAGTCGATCGAGGCGCTGAAAGAGCGGGTTCCCGACAAGATGTCGGGTGTGGTCGACGTTGATGACGCCGACAACCCCGGCAGCTTCGAACTCGCCGGGCA
>JAODMX010000497.1 GCA_025464735.1 Frondihabitans sp.
ATCAACGCCATCAACCTGCGCGACGAAGACGAAATGGTTTCGGCGCTGCACGTCGACGAGCACGACGACCTCTTGCTGGTCTCGCGGCACGGTATGTCGCTTCGCTTCACGGCCAGCAACGAGTCGCTCCGGCCCATGGGTCGCGCGACGTCCGGTGTGAAGGGCATGACCTTCCGCGGCAACGACACTCTTCTTTCGGCGTCGGTCGTCGGCGAGGAAGGCTACGTCTTCGTCGTCACCGAGGGCGGCTACGCCAAGCGGACCGCGGCCGATCAGTACCGCGTGCAGAATCGAGGCGGGCTGGGCATCAAGGTGGCCAAACTCGCCGAGGCTCGGGGCGACCTCGCCGGCGCGATGATCGTGACCGAAGACGACGAGGTGCTCGTGGTTCTGTCTTCGGGCAAGGTGGTACGCTCTGCCGTGGCCGAGGTACCAGCCAAGGGCCGTGACACCATGGGCGTCGTCTTCGCCCGATTCGCTACGGACGACAGGATCATCGCGGTCGCTCGCAACACGGAGCGCAACCTCGATAGCACCTCCGACGGAGATGAACAGGCTGAAGATGCTCCTATCGACGGATCCGCTCCTGAGGCCGAAGGTGACACGGTAGAAGACACCGCGCCCGACGGTACGACGGGGGAGACCGCCGGAGAGGACGAGACTGAAGAATGACAAGCGTCGCTGAAAAGCTCCAGAGCAAGGCCAAGAAGCCGGTCGGCACGAAACAGGTCCGCCTGAAACTCGTGTACGTCGACTTCTGGTCGACCGTGAAGCTGTCGTTCCTCATCGCACTTGCGATCGGGATCGTCACCGTCGTCGCCACGTTCCTCGTCTACGTCATCCTCGTCCGGCTCGGCGTTTTCACGTCGATCGACGGCCTGCTTCAAGAGGTGCTGGGCTCGCCCAAGTTCACCCTTCAAGACACGCTGTCGATGGGCCAGGTCATGTTGTTCGCGATCGTCGTGGCCATCCTCAACGTGGTCATCGGCACGGTTCTCGGCGCGATCGCCGCCGTCCTGTACAACCTCAGTGTCCGGATCACGGGCGGGCTGCTGGTCGGATTCACGAACCACTGAGTCGTTGGGCTCGATTCGGTAGTTCAGGCCGAATAAGGTACTGTCTTATTCGGTCCAGGGGGCTATAGCTCAGGCGGTTAGAGCGCTTCGCTGATAACGAAGAGGTCATAGGTTCAAGTCCTATTAGCCCCACTCCAGACCAGATCTGGTGCAGAAATTCCCTGCAAGGGGACGTAGCTCAATTGGCAGAGCACCGCCTTTGCAAGGCGGGGGTTAGGGGTTCGATTCCCCTCGTCTCCACAGTTTCCGTTCCCGCGTTCTCTTCCCGCGCCGGGCTATGGCGTCGGCATTCTGGCGGTGGTTTCGCGCATTTCCGCGAAGCCCAGGGGTAGTGCGCGAAGTGACGCGGCGTGCATGCGAAAGGCCCGCCACCCGGAGGGGTGACGGGCCTTTCGCTCCGGCCTAGTTGGTGGCGGTGTCGTCGTCGTCGGCGACCCACAGCTCGTCGTCGGCACGGAGCGTCTGGACCGCCGCGAAGATGACTGCGCCGACTCCGATGACGCCGAGAACGATCAGGAAGACGCCACCGGCGCCGATCCCCGACTTGTTCTGGTGCTTTTTGACCTCGCGCACGGTCTTCGCGACCTTCACGGCGGCCTTGGGGTGCTTCACCGCGGTCTTCGCGGCTCGCTTGAGAGCCTTGCGCTTGGCCTTGCGGCTGAGCTTCTTGCCCGACTTGAGAAGGTCGGTGATTGCTGGGTCCTTTGCCAGGTCGCTCAGGGATCCGGATTGCACGGCTTTGCTCACGGCGGGAGCCACATCGTTGACGAGGCGATCCTTGGCATGGGTCGCGGCAACCGACGCACTGGCGACACCCGTCGCGACGGCGGGCTTCACCTGCTGCTCGAAAGCCGCTCGTACTCGGGGGGCGACGTCTTTGACGGCGACGTCGGCAGCCTCGGCTCCTGCGTCCTGCCAGAACTTGCTGGCGTGCACGAGAGCCTCCCGCTGCTCGCCCCAGATGTCGGCGGCATCGCTCTTGAGCTTGTCGAATTCGCTTCTGCGCTTGCTCGTGGTGCTCATGTGCTCTCCTTCAGGTTTCTGCGGCGTAGCCCCCATCCTGTCACGGGGCCCCCTGGCAGGTCACAGGATGATCTCTGAGGGAGAACTGAATCCAAGGTGTGCTGTGAAAGAATTGGACACATGTCATTGCACACCGCTGTCGCCACGATCACCACGAACCTCGGCACCATCAAGGTCGACCTGTTCGGCAACCACGCCCCCAAGACCGTCGCCAACTTCGTGGGGCTCGCCACGGGCACCATCGAGTGGACGCACCCTGCCACCGGCAAGGTCTCCACAGACAAGCTGTACGACGGCGTCGTCTTCCACCGCATCATCCCCGAATTCATGATCCAGGGCGGCGACCCCCTCGGTCAGGGCACCGGTGGCCCCGGCTTCACCTTCGACGACGAGATCCACCCCGAACTCACCTTCCAGGAGCCCTACATCTTCGCGATGGCCAACGCCGGCACGCGCGGTGGCAAGGGCACGAACGGGTCGCAGTTCTTCATCACGACCGTTCCGACTCCGTGGCTCCAGGGCAAGCACACCATCTTCGGTGTCGTGACCGACCCCGAGTCCAAGAAGATCGTCGACGCCATTCAGGCGGTCGACACCGATGGTCGCGACAAGCCACTCGAAGACGTCGTCATCGAGAACATCGTCGTCGACGAGGTCGGTGCCTGACTTCTCAGTGAGCTACGCACCCCACAACCCCGACAATTTCTGTTACCGGCATCCCGACCGCCAGAGCTTCGTTCTCTGTCAGCGGTGCGGCAGGACCATCTGCGGCCAGTGTCAGACACTGGCCGCTGTGGGCGTGCACTGCCCCGAGTGCGTTCGTGAGGCGCGCGGTTCCGTTCCGCGTGTGAAGCCGCAGTCCGTCACCCGGATGCGCACCATGGTCGCGAGCGGCCAGCCGGTCGTGACGTACGGCATCATGGCGTCGTCGGTGCTCGGGTACCTCGTGCACTTCATCCCCGGGGCGTCCGATGCGCTGTTCTTCGCCGCACCCTACGCACTCGACCAGCCGTGGCGGATCCTGACCGGAATGCTCCTGCACGTCAGTCTGCTGCAGGTGCTGTTCAACATGTATTCGATTTTCATCTTCGGGCGCATCCTCGAACTGCAGATCGGTCGCGTGAGGTTCGGGGCGCTCTACCTGATCGCGGGCCTGGGCGGTGAAGCGGCCGTCGCCGTCTTCGCACCGGGCTCCGCCCTCGT
>JAODMX010000498.1 GCA_025464735.1 Frondihabitans sp.
CCACGTGGCGCCGATGAACGACGTGGTCACGTTCTTCTGCGGAACGTCGTAGGCCTTCGCGAGCTCCGTACCCAGAGCGTCGGTCTGTCGGGTGGTGAGCTGGTTCGTCTGCACGCGCACGGTGGTGCCGGCGACGGTCGACACGAGAGGCGTCGCCTCGGGGTCGAACGTGGTAACCGTGTCGGTGGCGATCGACTGGTCGGGGTTCTTGAGCCCAGAGATCTGGAACTCCGACCCGCCGGTGAAGTCGATGCTGAACTGGAACCCGCCGCGCGCGATCGGGATCAGCACGGAGGCCAGGATCATCACCGCCGCGATGGCGTACCAGAGCTTGCGCCGACCGACGATGTTGTAGGAGCGCGCCCCGGTGTAGAGGTCGTTTCCGAACTGGGAGAAGCTGGCCATCAGGAATCCTTCCCTTCGCCGTTGGGCTTCTTGGTGTCGTGGCCTGCTTCGGCCGCTTTGCGTTCTGCGATGGTCTGTCGAATTGCAGCCTCTTTGCCGCCCGACTTCTTGCGGCCGGCCGGTACGGGGGCACGGAACTGGGCGCGACCGCGATAGACGGCGCCGAGTGCGACGGGGTCGAGACCGCTGAAGCGGTGGCCGCCGCCGAAGTAGTTCGTGCGAGCGATCAGGCGAAGCATCGGATGCGTGAACAGGGATACGACGACCACGTCGATCATCGTCGTCAACAGCAGGGTGAGTGCGAAGCCCTTCACATCACCGACGGCCACGACGTAGAGCGTGACGGCGGCGAGGAAGTTGACCAGGTCGGAGGCCAGGATGGTGCGGATGGCTCGTGTCCAGCCGGCTTCGACGGCGGACTCGAGGATTCTGCCGTCGCGCAGTTCATCTCGTATTCGTTCGAAGTAGACGATGAACGAGTCTGCCGTGATACCGATGGCCACGATGAGGCCGGCAACTCCGGCGAGCGATAGACGGTAACCGTCGTGCCAGGAGAGGAAGTCGATCACGAGGTAGGTGATCACGCCGGCGATACCGAGCGAGAGAACCGTCACGAACGCCAGTGCCCGATATTGGATCACCGAGTAGATGACGACCAGGATCAGGCCGATGAGACCCGCGATCAGACCGGAGAGAAGCTGCGTCGTACCGAGGGTCGCGGAGATGACGTCGTTGCTCTGCACCGAGAAGTTGATCGGCAGAGCACCGAACTTCAGCTGGTCGGCGAGCGTCTTGGCGCTGGTGGCATCAAACGAACCGGTGATCTGCGCCTGACCGTCGGTGATGGCGCTGTTCGTGGTGGGGGCGGTGATGATCAGGGCGTCGAGGACGATGGCGAATTCGTTGCGCGGCGCTGAATGGGTGTCCTGGCGTCTCGTGACGTTCTTGAACTCGGTCGTGCCCTGGCCGTTGAACGTGATGTTGACGGCCCACTGCCCCGTGCTGTTGCCCTGGGAGTTGGTGGCGAGGCCCGAGGAGGCATCGCTGATGTCCTTGCCCTGCACCTCGACCGGGCCGAGGATGTATTTCGCCGTGCCGTCGGTGGAGCAGGTGATGAGTGGCTGATTATCGGGCGCCGTCTCGACGTTGCCGGGGGCGTTGCAGTCGTAGTGCGTGAACTGATCTGCCAGGCGCGGCGTGACATAGCTGAGGTCGCTGCCATTGGTCGGTTTGGCCGTCGGTACGTTGTCGAGCGTCTTCTGAGGCTGATATGGCGTCGGGCTCGACGTGACCTGGCCGGCCTTGTCTTTGCCGATCGCGGTGTTCGTCGACGTCGCCGTGTAGAGCACCGGACGGAAGGTCAACCGGGCGGCGGCCTCGATGCGCTGCAGCGTCGCAGCGTCAGGCTTGCCGGGGATCGACACGACGATGTTGTTCTTGCCCTGCGTGTTGATCTGCGCTTCGGTGACGCCGTTGGCATTGATGCGCTGGCGAATAATGCTGACGGCCTGGTTGAGCTGGTCGGACGTGACCGTCTTACCCGACTGGAGCTGGGCCTGCAGGGTGATCTGCGTACCGCCCTGGAGGTCGAGGCCGAGCTCGGGAACGAAGCTGGCGTTGCTCCACCACCCGTTGGTCGTATTCGTCGTCTTGTGGAGGATGGTGGCCGCCCCGTTGAGGGCGGTGATCGCTGCGATGATGATCAGCAGCCAGGTTAGGGAACGAAGGGCCTTCTTCACGGGCGTCGATCGTGCCACGTAGGAACTCAGCTTTCTCAGGCGGCGAGAGCAGCACGAAGTCCGCGCTCACCGGGTGGAGTCCGGCCGGGTGGCCGGACACGTCACAAGGTCAGTTGTTGCCCTTGTCGGCGTCGCTCGATGCGCGCTTGGTCGTGTCGACCCGTTCGCCGAACTCGGGCTCACCCGAGGGGATGGCGTGGTCTTCGTTCAGGGAGTACTGCGAAACAATGGGGCCATCTGCCGCTGCGGCGACCGCAGCCTCGCTCACCTCGGGGAAGCTTTCGGCGACGGGCTCGACAACACGACCCAGGGTCTGACGGTGAACCTTGATGACCGTGCCGTCGGCGATCTCGACCTCGGCGATGTTCTCTTCTTCGTTGATCGACACGAGTTTGCCGTAGAGGCCGAAGGTCAGCATCACTTCGACACCCGGAGCCATCTTCGACTGCAGTTCGGCCTGCTGCGCGCGCTTCTTGCGGCTGTTGCGGAACATGAAGAAGACAAGCACCACGAGAAGCAGCACCATGATCAGAGTGGGTGCGTTGGACATCGATTCTTCTTTCGGTGGAGTGTGGAGGCTGCCGCGATGGTTTCAGGCGCGGACGCTGGAAAGCCTCCGGCGATTATAGGCCATCGCCAAAGAGGCCTCCTGACCGGCGCTCCAGCCCGAAGTGCCGCCAGGCCTCCGGAGTGGCGATCCGGCCGCGAGGGCTTCGGGTCAGAAGGCCGACGCGGACGAGGAACGGCTCGACGACCGACTCGATGGTGTCAGCCTCCTCACCAACCGAGACGGCGAGCGTGTTGAGGCCCACAGGCCCACCGTCGAAGCGCTTGAGGATGGCTTCGAGGACACCGCGGTCGAGCCGATCGAGCCCCAGGGCATCGACGTCGTAGAGCTCGAGGGCTGCGCGGACAGTGGTGATGTCGGCGCGGCGAGCATGAACGAGCGCATAGTCGCGGACTCGCCGCAGCAGTCGATTCGCGATGCGCGGAGTGCCCCGGCAGCGGCCTGCGATCTCGTGGAGTGCATCCTCGTCGATTTCGACTTCCAGGAGTGCTGCTGCCCGACGGAGGACCTCGTAGAGCTCAGCCTCGTCGTAGAACTCGAGGTGGGCGGTGAAGCCGAAGCGGTCGCGAAGAGGATTCGGGAGCAGACCGGATCGGGTGGTGGCGCCGACGAGAGTGAACGGTGAGAGTTCGAGCGGGATGCTCGTTGCTCCTGCGCC
>JAODMX010000514.1 GCA_025464735.1 Frondihabitans sp.
CCACACGATGGGCGACGAGAGCCTACTGAGCGACGAGGGCAAGCGGCGCATGCAGCAGCTGCTCTGGGTTGAAGACCCCGAGTCGGATACGGGAGAGGCTCGCGGCTACGGTCTGGGCCTGGTCATCGAGCGGATCGACGACCGCAAGATCGTGGGCCACTCGGGCGGTTACCCCGGCCACATCACGCAGACACTCTGGGATCCGGCCACCGGGCTCAGCGTCTCGGCTCTGACCAACGCGCTCGGTGGTGCAGCCGGCGAGATCACGGTCGGGATGATGCGGCTCCTGCTGGCTGCGGGCGGACCCGACGTGGCCGATGAGAAACCCGACGAGGCGCTCGACCCGTTCACCGGTCGCTTCGTCAACGCCTGGGGAGTGGCCGATGTCGTGCGCCTCGGCGGATCCCTGAAAGAACTGCGCCCGGCCGCCGCCGATCCGATGGCCGGCGCGGTGCCGCTCTCGGTCGACGGCGACGCGCTGCGGATCGATGGCGGCACCGGGTTCGGCGCGATCGGCGAGCGTCTCGAATTCGTGCGCGACGACTCCGGAGCCGTCGTCCGCGTTCAGGGCGGCGGCGGACAGACACTCCTTCCGGTCGCCGCTGCCCTGGCCCTTTTGGCGAACGATCCGGCCGCACTCATTGGCGGCTCAGGCGGCGGCTCAGGGGGCGCCTCGGCGTGACATCACCCCTCGGCGGCTAGCCTGACGATGCTCGGTGCCCGAGTACATCCCAGTGAAGAGAAGGACGACGCGATGACGCAGCACGAAGATCGCGAGACGAGACGCGTGGAGTTCGCCGAGGAGTTCGCTCTCGCGTGGTCGGCGACGGGCAGCGCCCGGATGGAGGGCCGCGTACTCGGCTACCTCATGGTCATGCCGCAGCCGTATATCTCGCTCAGCGACCTGTCGAAGGCACTGCACGCGAGTGCCGGATCCACATCGCAGAGCACCCGCCATCTCCTCGAGGTGGGCTTC
Organism: Frondihabitans sp.; assembly: GCA_025464735.1. Next base: position 977 of record JAODMX010000514.1, read on the forward strand.
ATCAGGCGCCATGCGGTGCCTGGCGATCGGGCGTACTACTTCAAGGCGGACGAAGACATCTGGGGTGGTTGGCTCGCGCGAGAGCGGGGCAGCCTGCCGAACACGCAGGCGATCCTCGAGCGCCAGCTCGCCGAGCTGGGTACGTCGCCCGAAGACGCCGCCGCTCGGATCCGGCTCGAGAACGGCCGCGACTACCTGACCTGGCTGCATGGTCACCACCACAAGATGCTCGAAGAGTGGGAAGCCTTCAAGGCCGCCCGCGACGCCGGGCGCTCGAAGACCTGAGACATCGGAAGAGGAACGCCATGACCCCCACAGCTCCCCTGCTCGCCGTGCGCGACCTCAGCGTGCGCTTCGATATCGAGGGCTCGACGGTGGTTGCGGTCGACGGCGTCTCGTTCGAGATCGGCCGCGGCGAGATTGTCGCCGTTGTCGGCGAGTCCGGGTCTGGCAAATCCGTCAGCGCTCTGGCGATGCTCGGGCTGCTCGAGAAGACCGCTACCGCGACGGGGTCGATCGCCTTCGGGGAGCACGATCTGCTCACACTGGCCCCCGATGCTCTGCAGGCGCTCCGAGGGCGGAAGATCGCGATGATCTTCCAGGATGCCGTCGCGTCTCTCGATCCTGTCTTCACCATCGGTTTCCAGCTGGCGGAGACGATCCGGCTGCACGATCCGTCGCTGAGCCGGCGTTCCGTGCGAGCGCGGGCGCTCGAACTGCTCGAAGCCGTCGACATCGTCGATCCTCAGGTGAAGCTGAAGCAGTATCCCCATCAGCTCTCAGGCGGCCAGTGCCAGCGGATCATGATCGCCCTCGCGCTCGTGTCCGAACCCGATTTGCTCATCGCGGACGAACCGACGACCGCCCTCGACGTGAGTGTGCAGGCCGGGATCCTCGACCTCCTCCACGATCTCCGAGCCCGGTCGGGCACCGCCGTGATGATCATCACCCACGACATGGGGGTCGTCGCCGACCTGGCCGACCGGGTCGTCGTGATGCGGTCGGGGCACGTCGTCGAGACCGGCGACGCCGTCGCTCTGTTCGATCGACCCACCGAGCACTATACGAGGGAGCTTCTCGCCGCCGTCCCTCGCGTAGGGCAGGCAGACGATGCTCCGTCGAACGCGGGGCGATCCGACGGGGGCGCCGCATCCGTGCCGGTACTCGAGATCTCCGACCTCTGCGTTGACTACCGCAGCCCGAGCAGCCGACACAAGGTCCGGGTCGTGCACGACGTGTCGCTCAGCCTGCACGCGGGCGAGATCGTCGCCCTGGTCGGGGAGTCGGGATCGGGCAAGTCGACGATTGGCAAGGCTGCGGTCGGCCTCGCGCCGGTCGCCTCCGGTCGGATCCTGATGAACGGGTCCGACACGGCCACGATGTCGCGCGCCGAGCGCACTGCTCTTCGGCACCGAGTCGGCATCATCTTCCAGAACCCCGCCACGTCTCTGAACCCGCGCTACACGATCGGCGACACCCTCGAAGAGCCGCTGCGGCGGATCGCCGGCGTGCGCGGGAGCGAGCTGCGTGAGCGAATTGCGCGGCTGCTCGACGCGGTCGGCATCTCGGAGTCGTGGGCGTCGCGGTACCCGCACGAGCTGTCCGGCGGCCAGCGCCAGCGGGTGGCCATCGCCCGCGCCGTGAGCCTCGGGCCCGAGCTGCTCATCGCCGACGAGCCCACCTCGGCGCTCGACGTCACCGTGCAGGCGCACGTGCTCGACACCCTCCGGGGCCTGCAGGCGAACCTCGGATTCGCGTGCCTCTTCATCAGCCACGACCTAGCCGTGGTCGACTCGCTTGCCGACCGCGTGGCCGTGCTGAATCACGGGCGACTGGTCGAGGAGGCGTCGCGAGCCGACCTTTTCACCCGGCCCCGCGACGACTACACCCGGACCCTTCTCGCGGCGGCCCCGGTACCCGACCCTGTCTTCCAGAGGGCTCGCCGCCTCAGCCGCTGACGTGGGCCGGAAGACTAGTCGGGCCGGCCAGCGGCGTACCAGGCGGCTAAGCGCGCGAAGCCCTCGTCGAGCGTGACGGCTGGTGACCAGTCGAGATCGCGACGGGTGCGGCGCTGGTCGAACCAGTGCGAGGTCGAGAGCTGCTCGGCGAGGAACCGCGTCATGGGCGGTTCGTCGCTGCCGGCGCGCAACTGCCAGGCTCGTTCGATCAGGGACCCGGCCGTGGTCGCAACACCGCTAGGAATGCTCCACGAGGGCGGTCGGACACCCGCGGCACGGCAGATGCCGGCGAGGAGCTCGGCGACCGGCCTCGGCTCACCGTTGGTCAGCACGTAGGCGTTGCCGTGCACGACGTCGGCGCGCTCGAGGGCCTGCGCGATACCCGAGGCAGCGTTGTCGATGTAGATCGAATCGATGAGCGCAGAACCGTGGTCGAGCAGAGGGAGCCGACCGCGGCTCGCCCGATCGACGATGCGCTCCACGAGCTGCGTGTCGCGCGGGCCCCAGACGAGGTGCGGGCGTACAGCCACGACGCTCATTGGCCCATCAGCTTCGAGGGCGATGAGCTCCGCCGCAGCTTTCGTTCGCGCGTAGTCGCCACGCGCCAGCGCCGGATCCGCGGGGAGGGCGTCGTCGCCGACGATCGCACGGCCGGCGTAGGCGACCGAGGGTGACGAGACGAAGACGAAGCGATCCACCGCGCGTGCGACGGCCTGGTCGAGAAGGATCCGGGTGCCCGCTACGTTGACCGCCTCGAACTCACCCGGATCACCGGCCATCGAGACTCGGGCGGCCAGGTGAACCACCGCGTCGACGCCGTCGAGGGCGGCACCCACCGCCGCGGAATCGGTGACGGAACCCCGACTATCCTGAGCGCCTGAAACGCCCGAAGGGCGACGCTGGAAGGTGCGGACGTCGTGTCCCCTCGACAGGATCTCCGTGGCTACGGCGCGCCCCAGCAGGCCGCTGGCGCCCGTCACCAGGACCTTCATCGCGGCTCGGTGAGCGGGCCGCCGGCAAGGACGCCTGATGCCCAGGCGCCGAGGGCGGTTCGGTCGATCTTGGAGTTGTGCCGGATGTCGGTGGGGAGCTGCGGGACGACCAGGACCGCCGCCACCGGTACGCCGCTGACACGGCGTACCTCGTCGGCCAGGACTGCGTCGGCGAGGGCCGGACGAGCGCTCGCGGGAGCGGACTCGGCAACGACGACCGCCTGCTGGGTGCCGGATGGTCCGACGCCGACCACGGCGGAGCGAACGATCCCGGGCAGGGCATCGATCCGCTGCTCGGGGCCGACCGGCGTCAGGACACCGTCGGGCGTGGTGATGACGTGGGGCAGCCGCCCCTCGATCCAGAGCAGGCCGTCGTCGTCCAGGTGGCCGACGTCGCCGGTGCGGTGCCAGCGTTCCCCCGAGGGCGTGTCGCGACGACTCGCCCGATCGGTGAGCCAGAGCCGGTCGTAGTGGCTCTTGATGTGCGCGGCGGCGACGACGATCTCGCCGGTGATGCTGGGGCCCTCGGTGGGGGCTCTCGATGCAGCCCCGGCCTCGTCGAGCGGGCTGATGCGCAGGCGGACACCCGCGATGGGGCGGCCCACGCAGACGCCACCGGGGGCGCCGCTGGATCCTGCGCTCGCGATCTCGTCGAGGGTCACGTCAGTGAGCAGCAGGCCCTCCGTCATCCCGTAGGGGGTATGCGGCACGGCGTTCGGCATGAGCCGACCCGCTGCCTCGAGGAGCCGCTGCGGGACGGGCGCGCCGGCCGAGAGAAACGTCCGTACCTTTTCGAGGGCGCGAAGCTCCGCCGGCTCCAGGGAGGCGCTGGTGGCAACGACGTTGGCCAGCGCGGCGGGGGACAGGAAGACGACGGTCGCATCAACCTCGGCCGCGGCCCTCGCGACGGCTTCGGCCGTCAGGGTCTTGGGAGAAGTGACGTCCATGTCTGGAGTCACCGAGCGAGCGCCGATCGCGGGCCCCAGCAGGGCGAACGGGGCGAAGCCCGCGACGAGCCCCGTGTCAGGACCAACGTCGTACGTCGTAGCGAGCACGTCGCAGAGGGCCGCGAGCTGGCGATGCGTGTAGGTGACTCCCTTGGCGGGGCCGGTGGAACCCGACGTGAAGAGGATCGCCGCCTCGGCGTCGGGAAGCGGCAGAGCGGGGAGCGGCGCTCGGCGGGTAGCGCCGATCGAGGCAAGTTCGGGCAGCGAGTGCTGCACCCCGAGAGCGCGGGCTTCGAGCGACGACAGTGCCTCGGTCGAGATCTTCTGGCCGGGCCAACCCAACGCTCTGGCCGCGGCGAGGCCGGGACGAGCGCCGATCAGGTGGTCGGGCCACGCCCCGCGAACGGCGCGCGTGAGCCCCTTCACCCCGAGTCCGGCGTCGGCGACGACGACGACCGCTCCGATTCGGAGGCAGGCGTAGAGAACGGCTGTGAGATCGGCCCCCGGCGGTACCAGCAGCGACACCCGATCGCCCGGTTGCACGCCGATCTCGGTCAGCCCCGCCGCGAGCCGCGTCACCCGGCGGGCGAGAGCGCGCCAGCTCACGGTGCGGGGGTAGGTGCCCGACATTTCGACGAGAACCGTGGAGTCGTCGTCGCGCCGTTCGTCGAGGAACGAACCGAGCGGGCGCGGGGAGGGGAGGGCAGGATCCTGCGGGTCGGCCCCGTCGGAAGCGCCCGACCCGAGTCGGTCGCCTAGCCAGGCCAGGGCGGCGCTCGCGAAGTCGACGTCTTCGGCGACCAGGTGCCCCGCGCCCTCGAACCGGTGGACGTCGGCCTGCGGCAGCCGGTCGAGGAGGTCGTTGAGGTAGCGATCGCTGAAGATCGGATCGCGCGGACCCCACATCAGCAAGGCCGGTACGTCGAGGCTCCGGATAGCCTCGGCGACGCGCCGGCGCTCCGCCTCGCTCGGATGCCGCACGTCGACGGGGATGTCGCCGACGAAGGCTCCGATGCCGCCGCGGCGCGCGGCCCCGCGGTAGGGAGCGCGGTAGGCCTCCTTCACGTCGAGGGGCAGCGCGGGATGGGCGAGAGCCAACGTGGTTTCGAGGAATGCCGGCGTCGACACGGTCGATCGGCCGAGCACGCCTCGCGCGAGTGCGAGACGGAGCGGAGCCGGGATCTTCGACGACGCAGGCTGGTGGACGGCCGTGTTGAGGAGCAGGACGCCCGCGAGCTGCTCCCGGTGATCGACGGCCCAGCCAAGCGAGATGACCCCGCCCCAGTCGTGGCCGAACGTCACGACGGCGCCATCGAGGGCGAGGACGTCGGTCAGATCGGAGAGATCGCCGACGCGCAGCGTGAGGTCGCGTTCGACGCCGGTGCGCTCCGAGAAGCCCATGTCGAGCTGGTCGACGGCGATCACCCGCCAGGCGTCGCCACCAGCGCGGGCCTGCTCGGTGGCCGAGCTGACCAGCGAACGCCAGAGGTATGACCAGGTCGGATTGCCGTGAACGCAGAGGATCGTGCCGCGTGGCGTGACGCCCGCGGCCTCGAGCACCGGCCCGTTGTCGAGCAGGTGCCAGGAGCGGCCGGCTGCCGCAACGATGCGGGAGAACGCCCGGTCGAGGCCGGGGAGGCCGTCGGGAGGAAAGCTCGCCCTTGCGGTCGCTTCGGCTGCGCGAGGCAGGCGGGAGGTCACCAGGCGAGCTCGGTCATGGCCGTGTTGATCCCCGAACCCACACCCATTAGGAGCACGCGGTCTCCCTTCGAGAGCGTCTTCTGCTCGCCCGCGAGAGTGATCGGGATCGACGCCGACCCCACGTTGCCCAACGTCGGATACGTGATCGGGACAAGAGCCCGATCGATGCCGGCCGACTTGACGAAGTCGGCGGTGTGGATGTCAGAGACCTGGTGCATGACGTAGCGGTCCATATGCGACCAGTTCCACTCGCACTTCGCGTCGGTCCAGGCCTGGACCACGAGCTCCATGCCGTGCTTGAGCAGCCCCTTCGCGTCGGTGAACATGCCGTTGACGGTACCCACGCAGAGCTCGTTGTACTGGCTGGCCGAGCGAGTGATGCCGCCCACGATGCGATGGCCCTCAGGATGCAGATCGGATCGCCCGAGAACGGCAGCGGCCGCCCCGGATCCGAGAGTCAGGCTTGCGAACTCGCTCATGAAGTCTTTGCGAGCGATGTTGCCGTTCAGCAATCGGTCGACCGTGTTGCTCTGGACGTCGTCGAAGTCTTCGCCGTCGATGATGATCGCGTAATCGACCTGGCCAGCGTCGATCAGCGACGCCGCTAGATTCATGCCGTTGACGAAGCCGAGGCAGGCGTTGGCGATGTCGAAGTTGAGGGCCGCCGAGCCGAGACCGAGACCGTCGTGCAGATGCACCGCGACAGACGGCTCGAGGTTGCGCCGAGTGATCGACGTATTGATTAACAGGCCGATCTGGTCGGGCCGGACGCCGGCCTCGGCGAGGGCCCGCTTGCCCGCCTCGATGGCGGCCTTCTCGAAGGTCTGGTTCTCGCTCCAGTTGCGGCGCTCGAAGACCCCGGCGACCCGCTGAAGGAGCCCCTTGGGAAGCTTCAGTCGCTTGAGGACCGGTTGGAGACGACGGTCGAGTTCGTCGGAGGTGGTGACGCGGTCGGCTAGCGTGCTCGCGACCGACAGGAGCGAGACATTCTTGTGCCTCGTCGTTGCATTTCCGTCCAACGGAACTCCCTATCGAGTTGTCCTGGTTCCCTGGTGCCTCCTCGAGTTTACGACCGGTTCATCTGGGTAAGTGCTCTATGAATCAGGGGTCAATATGCCCATCAAGGCATACGTCCCTACTTCTTCGTGGGAGGGGTGAACTCGTAGTGCCACGGCTCCCCGAAAGTATTGCCCACGGGATACCAACCGTAGGTCGGGCCGTTGGCGTCTGCCCACTTCTTCTCGGCGCTCTTGGCGTTGGTGATGTTCGACCCGAAATCCACCGCGAGGGCCCAGCCGTGGACGCTCGTTCCCGGGATCGCAGCGACCGATTGCCCCTTCTTGAGGATCCAGTACCGGCCGCTCCAGAACTCCCCGGGCTTGCTCTTATGCGGCGTATATCGCGTGGTGAACAACGACTGCTGCGTCGCGTAATCGCGGTACCCCTCCGTGATGTCGAGCGTCTTCCTGAACTTCGTCGTGAAAGCCGCGGCCATCTTCGTGTAGGCGGCGGCCGCGTCCGGCCTGAGGTAGCCCTTCGAAGCCTTGGTGAGAGCCTTCAGGGGGATCTTGCCATTGGAGTAGCCGCCCCAGGAATCGGGTTGCGCAGTTGCTTTTTGCGTGGCTGCCCGTTGAGCCGCTTCCGATTGCGCGACGCCGGCTTGGGCAGGCGGCGTCGCGGCGTGGGCCATGGTCGGCGTGGCGGCGATGCCGATGGCGATGGCGATGGCGATGGCTAGGGCGATGGCTAGGGCGACCGCGAGCGCGGTCGCCGTGCGTGCGGCTGCTGCGCGTGCGGTCGCTACGACCGGCTTGCGCGGTACGGACGAGTTGCTGCCGCTCGCGGAGTGGGATGAGGTGCGAGGCATGCTTCCACCGTCGCATCAGTCGTGCGGATGATCTTCCCCCAGTGCGGGTCGCCCCAGTTCGGGGCACGTCCCGGCGTGTCGTCTTGCCCAGGGCGCTTCCGGTAAGCCGGGCCGATGTCTTTCGCCTCCGAGCGCCCCGAAAGGACGGGCCTCATCGTGAGCGCGGCTACGGTCGAGGCATGCCCTCGAGCAATGTCTACGCACGGCCCATCTTCGACAGCCACTTCCACATCATCGATAAGCGGTTCCCGCTGGTTCCGAACGCAGGATTCCTGCCGGATGAGTTCACGGCCTCCGACTATCTGGCGCGCGTCCGAGATCTCGGGGTCACGGGCGGGGTAGTCGTCTCCGGATCCTTCCAAGAGTTCGACCACTCGTATCTGGTCGACGCGCTCGCCACGCTCGGCCCGCGCTTCGTCGCTGTCGTCAACACCCCCGGCGACACCACCGACGCAGAACTCCGACGCCTGGCGGAGTCGGGCGTTCGTGGCATCCGCTTCAATCTGTACCGGGGCGGCTCCGCCGGAATCGACAGCGTGGTGGCCCTCGGAACGAGGGCATGGCACGTGGCCGGTCTGCACTCGGAGCTCTACCTGGACGCCAAGGATCTCGCCGCTCTCGAAGACCGATTGGCGGCACTCCCGAAGGCGAGCATCGACCACCTCGGCATGAGCTCTGCCAACCGCGACGTGCTGCTCCGGCTGGTCGGACGTGGTCTACACGTGAAGGCGACCGGGTTCGGGCGGCTCGACTTCGATGTCACGTCGACGATTCGGCAGATCCACGCGGAGAATCCGTCCGCGCTGATGTTCGGAACGGACCTGCCGAGTACTCGCGCTCGCGTTCCGTTCCGCCCGGAGGACGTCCAGCTTGCCGCCGATGCGCTGCCCGATGATCTCGGCGCGGTGCTGCACGACAACGCGGCAGCGTTCTACGGGGTCGGTGCTGGTGCGCGTGCGGGTTCCGGTGCGGGTGCGGGCCTGCAATAAGTACGCGCCCGTGCACGAAGTACGAACTAGTCGGTACTTCGTGCGCGAAACCGTACTTAGTGCGTGGCCGGCAGCTGCCAGAGGAGTGTGGCCGTGGCCGGGCGTCGCGGGCCGCAGTTGAGGGTCAAGTACGCGTTCAGGCGAGAAGTATGAACTAGTTCATACTTCGTGCGCAGATCCGTACTTCCCGCGCCGAGGCTGGCGCCAACCAGCGCTATGGGACTTGAACGCGGCGGAGCGTTGCTCCGCCAGACCAGGGGGCTTCACGCCCCGTGGTCGGCCCTCACCAGGGCCGACTGCGGGACTTGAACCCGCAACCTGCTGTTTACAAGACAGCTGCGCTACCAATTGCGCCAAGTCGGCAAGTGCCCTCAAGTGTACGGGACGGGCGCCGAGTGCGATGTCGGCGACGAAGTGGCCTAATCTAGGGGGAGAGTTTCCAGCCTCAGAGGAGTCGAGTTGTCCAACATCGTCATCGCCGTGCTTGCCATCGCGCTGTTCATCTTCGGCATCTTCTGCTTCGGCTTTGCGTTCCAGGTGGCCGAGTCGTGGCGTCTGTTAACCTTTGCGGGCGGGATCCTCGCCTGCACGGCGGCCCTCTTCATCCCGATGACCTTCATTGGCCGTAGCGACCGCAGCTGGTAGTCCGCCCCGACGCCCCGGCCGAGCAGCCTTAGAGCACCGAGCAGGCTCAGAGCACGCTGACGAACTGGCTCGCGTCGATCGGTTTGCGAGGCTTCGGCTCGTCATCGGTCGGTCGGCCCACGTAGAGCCAGCCGAGGAGTTTCTCGCCGGGCTGCAGTTCGTGTGCCCGATGGACCGCGTCTGATCGCGTCCAAATGCCCGTCCGCCAGAGGACGCCCCAGCCTGCTTCGTTAAGAAGCAGGCTCAGGAGGTGAGCCACGCCAGAGGCCACGGCCTCCTGCTCCCACTCCGCTACCTTGCGGCTCTCGCGGGGCGAGACGACGACTGCGATGAGAAGCGGCGCGCGCAGCGGCTTCAACGCCAACTTGTCTGCGGCCTCGCCCTCCGCCCCGCCCGCCGTCGCGATGGCTCGCCCGACGCGCTCGCGGGCCTGACCGCGCAGCTCAATGAGACGCCACGGTTGCAGACCGGAGTGGTCGGCAACGGTCGCCGCCGCCGCCACGAGCTCGAGGAGCTCCTCGTGCGTGGGGGCCTCGTCGCTCACCTTGCCCCGTGATCGCCGGCGGAGCACCGCGTCGCGCACGGCGCTCGACCTCACGATGCTCGACGGCACGGCGCTCGAGCTCTCGAAGCCCGGCACTACTCGGCGGCCTTGAATCCCAGCGAGAGGCTGTTCATGCAGTAGCGGTCGCCCGTCGGGGTGCCGAATCCGTCGTCGAACACGTGGCCCAGGTGCGACCCGCAGTTTGCGCAGCGCACCTCGGTGCGCAGCATGCCGAGGCTTCGGTCTTCGATCAGCTCCACGGCGTCGGGGCGAACCGACTCGTAGAACGACGGCCAACCGCAGTTCGAATCGAACTTGGTGCCGCTCTTGAAGAGTTCGGCGCCGCAGGCTGCGCACGTGTAGAGCCCGGCGCGGCTCTCGTCGAGCAGCTCGCCCGTCCAGGGGCGCTCGGTGGCTGCCTCACGGAGCACGGCGAACTGTTCCGGGCTGAGTTCTTCACGCCATTCGTCGTCGCTCTTGTCGATCTTGTAGTCCACGGGTGCTCCTTCGTTCCCCCCATTCAACACTGCTCGAGCCAGGATGATTCCGTGAGTCGCCCGTACGCTGGCTCCATGGAAGCGGACCCGAACATCATGAACTCAGGATCCGATACATCCGCCCGTTTCGCCGCCTTCGCCGCTGCCGCCGAGGAGGGAGGGTCCCCTCTCTACGCGGCCTGGGCTGCAGCGCTCGCCGCCGATCCTGATCTGCTCGCGATCGTCGACCGCGCACGGCCGTCGCAGCGCCAACCCGTCCTCGTCCTCGCCGTCTGTCGACTACTCGGGGCGCCTCTCAGCCCCGTCGACGGGCTCGGCGGCTGGATCCGAGGCCACGCCGACGTACTCGTCGCCGAGCTGGATCGGCGGTTCACGCAGACGAACGACGTCCGCAGGGTGGCGCCAGTGGCTGTCGCGCTGAGCAGGATCCCAGGGTCGGTTGCTCTGCTCGAAGTGGGTGCCTCCGCGGGATTGGGGCTGTATCCCGACCGCTACGACATCCGTGTCACCGAGCCGTCGACGAATGACGCCACGCCGCCGCGCGTTCTGGGCAGCCGGGACAGCCGGGTGCGCATCGACCTCCGAGTCGAGAGCGGCGATCTTCTCGAGCCGGCGGCGGCTCTTCCCGAGATCGTCTGGCGGCGAGGTCTCGACATTGAGCCGCTCGATGTTCGCGACGACGACGACATGCTGTGGCTCGCCACGCTCCTGTGGCCGGGGCAGGACGACCGCGTCGAGCTGCTGTGCGGTGCCGTGGCCGTGGCCCGTCAGGATCCTGCGCCCGTTGTCCGGGGTGATGCCGTCGACGGACTGGTCGCGCTCGCCGACTCCGCACCCCTCGAGGCGACACTCGTCGTTGTCAGCTCGGGAACACTCGTCTACCTCCCCGGTGCCCGACGGCAGGCGTTTGTCGACGCGGTGGGGTCGCTCGGTGCGCGGTGGATCTCGTACGAGAGGACGGGTTTGCTGACGGGAATCCAGGCGACCCTTCCGGATCCTGAAGGCTCACGTCCGCTCTTCGCAACTCTGGCGCTCGATGGCGTCGCCCTGGCCAGCGGCGACGCGCACGGCACCGTATTGCGTGCATTCTGAGCCGAGAGAGCGCGACCTGCGTGCTGCCTCCCGGGTCGTGAGGCCTCCTCGACCTAGGATGCTGACGACCGAAGGGTGAAAATGCGCGACGATCGAGCAGGCGACCGCAGGGCTGGTGAGCTGACGGAGCGGGATCGACTGATCCTTGATTTCGAGCAGCACGCCCCCGCATCGGTGGCCCGCAAAGAGGTCGCGATTCGCCACGAGCTGGGACTCACTGCACCGAGATACCAGCAATTGCTCGGTTCCCTCATAGAAAAACCCGCTGCACTTGCCTACGCGCCAATGCTCGTCGGAAGACTTCTCCGTCTTCGAGACACCCGAGCCGAGGCGCGCAGTGCCCGAACCTTCGGGACTGCCACGAGCGGAGCACCCGCCTCCGGTCGCGAAGCCCGCTGACTCCACGGAAGACCAGTAACCCATGGCCAAATTCCCGCCCGATCGATTCGACGGGGTGCCCGATTCCCCTCTGCGCGTCGGAGCGCACCGCTCGGGCGCGCGCCGCCACCACGGCTGGATCGTGTTCGCCTGGGCCGCTCTGGCGACCGGCGTGCTCGTCGGGGCCGGTGTCGTCGCCCTGGCCGTGACCGACAAAGGCTTCCAGTTCACCGACCCGGGCGTCTCGAGTTCTGCATCGACCTCGAAGGCATCCTCGACATCCGGATCCAAGACGGCCACATCGACACCGACCCCGACGGTCACGCCACTGCTCGACCCGACCAAGATCAACTCGAGCGTGACCACCATCACCGTGCTCAACGCGACCACCACGGCAGGCCTTGCCGCCTCGGCGGGCACGACGCTGAAGAACGGCGGCTGGGTGGTCGGCAACGAGGGCAACGCGTCGTCGGACGTCTCGACGTCAGTCGTCTACTACGACAGCTCGGCTGCCGACAACAAGTCGATCGCCCTGGGCATCGCACAGAAACTCGGCATCAAGACGGTTGAGCAGAGTTCGTCGTTCCCCGGCGCCACGATCACGGTCGTGCTCGGCTCTGACTTCTCCGCGAAGTAGGAGATGAGTCGCAGGATCCTGCGACTCACCGGCAAGACCTCTCGACTGCGTCGAACGCCCCCACGTGACAGGAAAAGACGTCTCACGTTACGGCCGTGTTAATAAGCGGGCGAAAACGTCCACCGAGCATGGATTTCTGCGTTCGGGGTACAGTTTTCGCGCCCGTTCTTCATTACTATCTGGAACAAATCGGCGCTGCGCAACAAGGCTGGCACCGGCACGAATGCACCAGGGAGTACGACATGGCCAACGGAACCGTGAAGTGGTTCAACGCCGAAAAGGGCTACGGTTTCATCACGGTCGAGGGAGGCGGGCAAGATGTTTTCGTCCACTACTCGGCAATCGACATGAGCGGGTACAAGGTTCTCGAAGAGGGCCAAGCCGTCGTGTTCGAAGTCGGCACCGGCAACAAAGGACCCCAGGCGGAGGCAGTTCGACTCGCCTGATCCATTTGACGCCTGATCTTTCTCAAGATCTGTGAAACGCCGGTCACACGAGTGGCCGGCGTTTCTGTGTGTCCGCGGACGGCTTGTCATGAGGCCCGGATCTCACTTGCACTCCACCCCACCGAGTGCCAGAATCAATTGGCACTCCCTCGTAGTGAGTGCCAAAGGCTCCATCAGTTTTACGGCACCAGCCGGGGCCGTCTGCCCCACGACGTCCGGGAGGGACGAAAAACACACATGGCTAAGATCATTGCTTTTGACGAAGAGGCCCGTCGTGGCCTCGAGCGTGGCCTGAACATTCTGGCCGACGCTGTGAAGGTCACGCTCGGCCCGCGCGGTCGCAACGTCGTTCTGGAGAAGAAGTGGGGCGCCCCCACGATCACCAACGACGGTGTGTCGATCGCGAAGGAAATCGAGCTCGACGACCCGTACGAGAAGATCGGCGCCGAGCTGGTCAAAGAGGTCGCGAAGAAGACCGACGACGTTGCCGGTGACGGCACGACGACGGCTACCGTCCTCGCCCAGGCCCTGGTCCGCGAGGGCCTCCGTAACGTCGCCGCTGGCGCCGACCCGATCAGCCTCAAGCGCGGCATCGAGAAGGCCGTCGCGGCCGTCTCCGCGCAGCTGATCGCAAACGCCAAGGAGATCGAGACCAAGGAAGAGATCGCGGCCACCGCATCCATCTCCGCCGCGGACCCCGAGATCGGCGCGCTGATCGCCGAGGCCATCGACAAGGTGGGCAAGGAGGGTGTGGTCACCGTCGAGGAGTCGAACACCTTCGGCACCACGCTCGAGCTCACCGAGGGCATGCGCTTCGACAAGGGTTACCTGTCGCAGTACTTCGTCACCGACCCCGAGCGTCAGGAAGCCGTCTTCGAAGACGCCTACATCCTGATCGTCAACTCGAAGATCTCGAACATCAAGGATCTCCTGCCGATCGTCGACAAGGTCATTCAGTCGGGCAAGCAGCTCCTCATCATTGCTGAGGACGTCGACGGTGAGGCTCTCGCGACCCTCGTCGTCAACAAGATCCGCGGCATCTTCAAGTCGGTCGCCGTCAAGGCCCCCGGCTTCGGTGACCGTCGCAAGGCTCAGCTCCAGGACATCGCCATCCTCACCGGTGGTCAGGTCATCTCCGAGGAGGTCGGTCTCAAGCTCGAGAACGCCACCCTCGACCTTCTTGGCCGTGCTCGCAAGGTCATCATCACCAAGGACGAGACCACCATCGTCGAAGGTGCCGGCGACGAGGAGCAGATCGCGGGCCGTGTCCGTCAGATCCGCTCCGAGATCGACAACACCGACTCCGACTACGACCGGGAGAAGCTCCAGGAGCGCCTCGCGAAGCTGGCCGGTGGCGTTGCCGTCATCAAGGCCGGCGCTGCGACCGAGGTCGAGCTCAAAGAGCGCAAGCACCGCATCGAAGACGCCGTTCGCAACGCGAAGGCCGCCGTCGAAGAGGGCATCGTCGCGGGTGGTGGTGTCGCGCTGATCCAGGCCGGCAAGACCGCTCTCGCTACGCTCGACCTGGTGGGCGACGAGGCTACAGGCGCGAACATCGTGCGTGTCGCCATTGACGCTCCGCTCAAGCAGATCGCGCTCAACGCTGGCTTGGAGCCTGGCGTCGTCGCCGACAAGGTCCGCAACCTCGCTGTCGGCTGGGGCCTCAACGCCGCGACCGGCGAGTACGTCGACATGCTGGCCGCCGGCATCAACGACCCGGTCAAGGTCACGCGTTCCGCCCTGCAGAACGCCGCCTCGATCGCCGGCCTCTTCCTCACCACCGAGGTCGTCGTCGCTGACAAGCCCGAGAAGGTTTCCGCCCCTGCTGGCGGCGACCCGACGGGTGGCATGGACTTCTAGTCCGCTTCGTTCCGCACAAAGGCCGGTTCCCCTCGCGGGGAGCCGGCCTTTGCCGTTGGCGCTCAGCGCGGTTCTGCGCCGGGTGGTCGGGCTCGGGTGGTTCTCCTGGGAGGAGTGCGACTCCTCCCAGGAGGAACGGCCCGCGGACCTGTGCTCGTTCGGGAGGGAGTTGGGCGCCGCCGCGCTCCTTCAGGCGGAGCGAGACACGGCGCCTCCTCCGGAGCGTCCGGGTGGGGCTACACACGCAGCGTCCTCCCGTGCGTCCGGGCGGAGACTGCACACTGAGCGCTCCTCTGGAGCGTTCGGGCGCGCCGACGAGCGCATCCTTGCCGACGCCTGTGGCTCGCGGAGTCGAGGCGGGTCAGGCGCGAGGCGAGCCGGGGCGGGCCGCACCCGAGCGCGGTGACACGGGGCGGGACTGGGGCGAGCCAGGTGCGTCCGAGCCCGGGTCGGCTGCTGTACCGGCACGAGGGCCGTGCGCTTCGGGCATGAGAGGGAAGGCGACGCGGAACGTGGCGCCGCCACCGGGGGTGTCGAAGACGTCGACCTCGCCGCGGTGCGCGGCCACGATGCCGGAGACGATGGCGAGGCCGAGGCCACTGCCGCCGGTGTCGCGCGTACGCGAGTTGTCGGCGCGCCAGAAGCGCTGGAAGATCTTCTCGCGGATCTGCGGCGGGATCCCCTCGCCGTGGTCGATCACGTCGATGGTCGCCGTTCCGCGGCCCGGGTCGGCCTGCACGGCGAGTTCGATCGGCGCGTTGTAGTCCGTGAAGCGCATCGCGTTGCCCATGAGGTTCGTAACGACCTGGCGGATCTTGTTCTCCTCCCCGAGGACCACGGGGCTGATGGCCCGTTCGGTGGCGGCGTCAAGGCGTGGAAGCTGGGCCGGTGCGCCCGCCGCGCTCGCACCGGCGCGACGCGAGCGAAGACGAGCGAGTGTCGCACCGGCGAAGGCGATCGGGCCAGTCACGTTGGAGGAGACGGGCTGCTCCGAAGAAGGCAACACGTACTCCTCCGAGGTCGACGAGCCCGGAGCGACGGGCTCCCGCACGATGACGCGGATCTCGCGGTCAGTGTTGGAGGCCATGGTGTCGAGAGCGGAGTCGCGGGCGATGGTGACGAGGTCGACCGGGCCGAGCTCGAGGGGCTTCGATTCGTCGAGGCGGGCCAGCTGCAGGAGGTCTTGCACGAGGCCGCCCATCCGGATGGCCTCCTTCTCGATCCGGTCCATCGCCTGAGCGACGTCTTCCGGCTTGGTCAGCGCGCCCATCCGGTACAGCTCGGCGTACCCGCGGAGCGAGACGAGCGGGGTGCGCAGCTCGTGGCTGGCATCGCCGACGAAGCGCCGCATCTGGTCGATGGTCTTCGCTCGGTCGTTGAAAGCGGAGTCGATCCGGCTCAGCATCGAGTTGAGAGAGCTGTTGAGTCGCCCGACCTCGGTGTTGGGCGACGTCGTGTCGAGGCGTTGGCTGAAGTCACCGTCGGCGAAGCGAGCTGCCGTGTCTTCGACGTCGCGCAGCGGTGCGAAGGTCGAGGTGACAAGGAGCCGAGTGATCGCCGCCCCGAGGACGATCACCGAGAGGCCGAACCCCAGGAAGATGTAGGTGAAGCGCGCGATCGTGTTGTTCGTCTCGGCGAGGTTCGTGCCGGTGATGACGAGGTAGTTGCCTTGCGTTTCGTTGGTGCTGTCGGTGAGGACTTCGGTGGCGGCGAAGAGGCGCCATTCTTGCGAGTGGCTGGCGTTGAACGCCGTGATGATCACGCCTTCCGCGGTTGTCTTCGAGCTGGTGACGCTGGTGAGCGTCGGTGCAGATCCCTGCGGGAGATCATGTTTGTTGTCGCAGATCAGCTTGCCGGAGGTGGTGAGGATAGCGACGTAGGCGGTGGGCGCGTAGCCGAAGCCAGCAGTGCAGTAGCTCCCGGATCCCGTGGCCGTGATATTGCGAGCGGCGACCGGAAGATTCGTGTTCACCTGGTTGTAGAGGTAGGTGCTCAGCACGGTCATCGTGCCGAGCCCCGCCACGAGCAGCCCGAGGGTCACCAAGAGCACCGTGATGCCGGTGATCTTGGTGCGGATGGAAATCTCGTTCCACCACTGCGACAGTCGGGTGTGCATATCCGCGAAAGGCTAGCGGATGGGCCTGGAAACCGACCCGCATGATCCTACGAAGATTAGGCCTTCGCAGCCTTCAGCATGTAGCCGAAGCCGCGCTTGGTCTGGATGATCGGCTC
>JAODMX010000029.1 GCA_025464735.1 Frondihabitans sp.
GAGCTGGTGTTGGAGTACGTCGAGGACCTCACCGAGGCCCAGAAGGTGGCCGCGCTCGACGCGGTCGAGCAGGAGGCTAAGAAGCGAGGGTTCTGGGAATCCGAGACGTGGGGGCCGATTCTCGAAGACCGGGGCTCGCAGATCACCTTCTCAGCCCTTGGCCAGGCTGCGCCGGTCGACGCGAAGCAGGCGTGGGATCCAACAGGGGCGAAGAAGGACGAGCTCCGCCGCGCCGTCCAGGCCTTGCTCCCCGATCTCGAGGTCCGTTCCGGCGGCTCCACCTCGGTCGACATCACCCGGAAGGGCATCGATAAGGCGTACGGCATGAGGAAGCTTGCGCAGATCTCCGGGATCAGCCTCGACGACATGCTGTTCGTGGGGGACCGCCTCGACCCCGACGGCAACGACTACCCTGTCAAGGCGATGGGGGTTGAGTGTCACGCGGTCCACGGCTGGGAGGACACCGATGCGTTCCTCCGCGAGCTCATCCCGACGCTGCACGGCGCCTGACGACGGCCGAACCTCACCGCGCGAGCGCTCAGTCTGAGCTACTCGGCACCACGATCTCCACGTTGGCCTTGTCGAGTGCTGCCGCGAGGTCGGCCGGCGGGTACTTGTCGGTGACGAGCCAGTCGGCGTGGTGAAGTTCTGCGATTTGCGCAAAGAGCTGCCGCTTGAACTTCGTCGAGTCAGCAAGGATCGCGACCTGCGAGGAACGCGACATCATCTCGGCCATGATCATCGCGTCGCCCAGATTTGTCGTCGTGTACCCGTTTTGTGAGACGGCGCCGACGCCGATGATGGCCAGGTCGGCCTTGATCTCGATGCGGTCGCCGCTCGCGGGTGACTGAAACACGATGGGACCGTTCGTCGTCTGGGTCAGTGCGCGAACGGAGCCGCCGACAACGTAGACATCCCGGTACACGGCGGGGGAGACCTCTGCGGGGATCCTCAGGTTGTTGGTGACGATTGTCAGGTCGCGTTGTTCGCGGAGGCGGCGGGCGACCGCGAGGGTGCTCGTGCCACCGTTCAACATGATGACCGCGCTGTGTTGGATCAGCTTGGATGTCAGCCCGGCGATGATCTCCTTTTCGGCAGTTTGCATTCGAAGGCGAACGTCGACTGCTCTGTCGTCTCGCGGAAGCGCGGAAACCGCCACCGCGCCCCCGTGCGTGCGTACCAGAAGCCCGTCGGTGTCGAGCTGGTCGAGGTCACGACGGATCGTGTCGACGGAGACCTCGAAATGTTGTGCGAGCTTCGCGACCGTTATCTGCCCCACGTCGGTGAGGTGCTTGACTATCTCGGCTTTCCGGCCGGCCGGAAGTCGTCGTGCTGACCCGGTTTCGGCCCGGTCGTCGCGGATATCGGTCATTGTGCCCTGTCTTCCGTGCTGACTCTGCTTTTCGTAGAGCGCGAGAGGGAGCGCTGAAAACAGCATAGAACCGCAAGAGCCGCTCGTGTTACGCCACGCACACACCAATTCAGGCCCAAAACGGCTCGGAGTGCGCGGTTTTGACGCTTACCCGGCGATTTCGGCGGGCAAGCAGCTCGTGATGTCCAACAAATTGCAAATTAGTGCGTTCTTATGCTTGAACTTGCCCCCTTGTTGGTGCAAAACTGTTCCAGCCTGCACAGTGCGGCAAAGAACAGCACCAACAACGACGATGGGAAGAACAATGAGCAACGTGGCTCGTAGTCGAACTCGAAGGTGGCGTCGGCTGACCGCTGCCGTGGCCATGGCCGCTGCGGCGGCAATCGCAGTGTCCGGTTGTTCCAGTGGTTCCAGCGGTTCCGGTAGCGGAAAGGTCACTCTGACGTTCTCGCAGTGGTGGGCCCCTGAGATGCCCGCCGGTGCGCTCCAGAAGATAGTGAACGGCTTCGAAAAGGAGCACCCGAACATCACGGTGAAGCTGATCAGCTCGCCGTTCGCGTCGCTCCAGACGCAGACCTTCTCGGAGGCAGCCGCGGGAACCCTCCCGGATATCGTCGGCCTGGACGGATCGTGGGTGAACCCGCTTTACAAGCAGGGGGCGCTGCTGAACCTGACGAAGGCGATGAAGTCGGCCAAGTTCAACTCCTCCGAACTCGCCAGCCAGGTCGGCTACAGCGGATCGACGTACATGATTCCGGTCGTCAACTTCGTCTATCCGCTCTTCACCAACGACACGATCCTGGCCGAGGCCGGCATCTCGACTCCTCCCACCACCTGGAGCGAGTTCGAGGCCGACGCGCAGAAGATCACGCAGAAGACGAGCGCCAAGGGCTGGATCGTGCCGCTGGGCACCACCAACCCCAACGGAGCTCAGAACGACATTCTCTCCTGGGCATGGGCCTCAGGCGGGAGCATGCTGAAGAACGGCGAACCCGACCTCACGAACAACACCAAGATCGCCGGAGCGGTCGACCTCGTCAAGGGCCTCGTCAAAGGCAACGACGTCGTCCCCGGCGCGAACAGCCTGCAGGAGACGGACAAGATCGAGAACTTCGTCAACGGCCGTGTCGGCATGATGATCGACTCGATGGCGCACATCACCACGATCACCAAGGCGAACCCGAAATTCAAGTTCACGGTGTCGGCGCAACCTGCGGAAGACAGCTACACGGGCACTCGTGGCCTCGTGACGGCGTCGTGGGGCATCGGTGTCTCGGCGAAGTCCGCGCACCCGACCCAGGACTGGCAGTTCGTGCAGTACCTGCTCAGTAAGCAGACGAATTCGCAGCTGTCGACGCTGGCGGATGGATTCCCGGGAAACAAGCAATCCACTCCGGACTTCACCGGCACCGACCCGCACTTCAAGCAAGCGTTCGCGATCTATCAGAAGAGCAAGCCGACCAACGAGTTCACCGGTCTCCCCTCGGCGAACCAGCTGATGACCGACTTCGACACCGAGTTCCAGAACATGCTTTCGAACGGTGAGTCGACATCAACCATGTTGGCCAACGTGCAGAAGCAATGGAAGTCGCTCTTCTGATCTAGCACTCGCCCACCCTCACCCATTGAGTTGGCCGCCTCCGAGCGGCGGCGGCCAACTCTCCACAAGAGGATCCTCCATGTCATCTTCAGCGTTGAAGTCGGCTCACCACATCACCCGGCAAGTGAGCCGTCGTGCGCGTCGCCGATCCACCCTTGAGCCCTACCTGCTGATCAGCCCGGCCCTCCTCGTCATCCTCGGATTGATGGTCGTCCCGGTGGTCATCGTCATCGGCTACTCGCTCTTCGACAACGTCATCTCCGACCTGAGTCCGCACTTCGTCGGCCTCGCCAACTACGTGACTCTGCTCACGGAGCCCGCGTTCTGGAACGCCGTGCTCAACACGGTCGTCTTCACCGTGACGAGCGTCGTCGCGCACATGATCATCGGCATGCTCTTCGCACTGCTTCTCAACTCGAAGGCCCTCGCGACCGTGCCCAAAGCGATCTTCCGGGCGATCTTCATCCTGCCGTGGATCTTCACGGCGACGGTTGTCGCGGTGCTCTGGCGCCTTCTCCTCGACCCCTCGGGGATCGTC
>JAODMX010000049.1 GCA_025464735.1 Frondihabitans sp.
TCATCGCGATTGTTCTCGCGATCCTCATACCGCTGATCTTCCTCTTCTGGGCCCTGCGCCCGAACTTCATCACGTATCACTACAACCCGAGTCCCGACGTTCAGAACTTCATCCGGTCGATCCAGACGAACACGGGTCTTCCGCTCGACGGATCACGCAGCTACGACGAGTACTCGCTGTACTGGTTCGTCTGGTACTTCGGCGTCACCTTCGTGTTCGCGGTTGTCTTCGGCATGAGCGCTGTGGTGTATCGGGCAATCCGCAGCCGTCGCGCGGGGCTCCTGGTGTTCTCCGTGCTCACTCTCGGGGTAGCGCTCCTCTACCTGAACCGGATCAACATCGCCCCCGATCAAATGTGGGCGTTCCGTCGAGTGCTGCCGATCGTCGCACCGGGCTTCATCATCGCGGCCGTCTACGTGATGAAGTGGTTGGGCTCGAGACGCAACAGGATCGCCATCGGCGCCTCAGGCGCGATCGGAGCCCTCGTCGTCGCCGGTACCCTCGGCGCCTGGAACCCGCACCTGTTCACGACGACGGAATACTCCAACCAGGCCACGGAGCTCCGGACGATCTGCCAGCAGATCGGCAACGCAAAATCGGTCGTGCTGATCGACCGGGCGTCGAACTCGTACGCACTGTCACTCAAGACCTTCTGCGGCGTGGACACGGTTTCGCTTTACACCAACACCGTAGTCGGTCAGTCGGCAGCGACGACGCAGGAGCAACTCACGGCCACCCAGGACTCCCTGGCGAAGCTCGAGAAGCGGCTCGGTCAGGGAACGCCTGTCGTGGTCTTCGATCGGACGCTGCTCAACTGGCAGGGAACCCCGCCGAACGATGTCCAGTCGACGATCATCGACGTCTGGCAGCGCACGCTGCTCAGCCAGCCGCGCAGCTACGGCTTCACGACACGCACGACCTGGATGGGCACAGTGCAGCCAAGCGGATTGGTGAAGGGAGAACAGTGATGGCCAGGCCGAAGAACGACCTCAGACTGATGTGGTGGCTTTATGCCGACACGCCGGTCACCACCGAGAAGCGCGACTCTCCGGCGGAACGTCTCCAAGCGACCCTGAGCTGGCGAGTTACGTCTCCGCTGCGCCAGGCGAAAGCGGTGCAGAAGGTGGCTGCGGCGCAGTTCCGAGGCATCGATCCCGACAAGACGCGACCGCTTGTCGATCCCGATGACGACTACGCCGACGAACTCAAGGGGCTGACCCGGCAGGACGTCCTCCGGCAGCGGGTCCTGGAAGTCGCGCCCCATATCCTCGGCGCTCCCGTCACGGCCGCGTTGCAGAGCGGCAGCGTCACCGAATTGATCGAGGCGGTCCTCGACAGCATCGACCTGAACGACCTCTCGCAGCAGTGGCTTCTGTTCACTGCGGTCGCGGCGACCATGCCCGACGGCGACACGCTGCGCGCGTTCAGTCGTGATCTCGCCTCGGCTCCTCGAGATCAGCGACTCCGGGTCGTCTTCGACCACACAGGGCCGCTCCTGACGAAGAACAGTGGCCACTTCCGGCTCGTGGACGTCGTCACCGACCAGCCTGTCGTCGATGTCGACTTCTGTGCGCGGCACGGATTCACCTCCGGCGTTCAGCGGGTCGTTCGAGAGACCTTCAAACGATGGAATCAGACCGATCCGTTCACCCTCGTCGCGTGGACGCAGGACGCCAGCACCATGCGCCGCGTCTCGCCACGCGAGCGGGCTCGCGTCGTCGCCTGGTCTCCCGACAACCGGGGCGACAGGCCCCTCTTCTTCGCCGACGGATCCGCGAAGCTCGTCGTACCGTGGAAAACGGCCGTGGTTCTTCCGGAGGTCACCCCGGAGAGGTATTCGGCCGAACTTGCTTGCCTCGTCGAACATTCCGGAAACGCGACCATCGCGATCGGGTACGACGCCATCCCGGTCGTGAACGGGGCGTACGTCAGTCGCGACGACTCCATCCAGTTCGTGCACTACCTCAGCATCCTGAAGCACGTCGACGTGATCCTCGCCATCAGCGAGTCGGCCGGTGCCGAGTTCGAAGGCTTCTCGCGAGCTCTCGGCGCGCAGGGTCTGCCCGGCCCGCGCGTCGAAGTTCTTTCGCTGCCGTCCGAGCCGTCGGTCACCGCCGATGCCGCCGAGGTGAAACACCCTGGCAAGCCGGTCGTCGTCTCCGTGGGAAGCCATGAGCCGCGCAAGAACCAGATTGCGATCGCCTATGCCGCAGAGCTGCTCTGGCGGCGCGGGCGCGAGTTCGGCCTTGTCCTGATCGGCGGGTCGGGGCCCGTCTGGTACACCGACCTCGACGACAAGATTAACGAACTCTCGATCTCGGGCTATCCGATCACGATCCTGCGCGGAGTGACCGACCGAGAACTCGCGACGGCCTACTCGAATGCACGCTTCACTGTGTTCACCTCACTGCACGAGGGGTATGGCCTCCCAGTGACGGAGTCTCTCGCGGCCGGCACCCCCGTGATCACGAGCAACTACGGCAGCACCTCCGAGATCGCCCGCGACGGCGGCTGTGTCATGGTCGATCCGACCGACATCGAGGCGATCGCTGCGGCGATGGAGCTCCTGCTGACCGACGACGCGGCCTTGTCCGACCTCGAACGGCAGATCGCCGATCGTCCAGTCACGACCTGGGATGCCTACG
>JAODMX010000141.1 GCA_025464735.1 Frondihabitans sp.
CCTCAGCACGTTCTCCGGCGGGGAGGTGTTCCGCAGCGGCTGCACGTTCCGCCGGGGCAACGGGAAGATCTTCTTCTTCAGCCCCGGCGACCAGGACTTCCCCGTCTACCACCACACGGACGTCCGCCGCGTGCTTGCGAACGGGGTCGAGTGGGCGCGGCCCGAGCGCGAGCGCGCCCTGCCGACGCTGAATCGGTTCGACCTGGGGGAGTACTTCGACGGAAAGCACTACGCGGGCCCGTTCGATCACCCGCTCGAGGCGCCGGCGTCGGCCCCGGAATCTGCTTCGGTCGAGGCATGACCTCCTTCCGCACCCTTTCGTCGCCGGATGCGCCGGTGCGCGTCATCCAGGTCGGCGCCGGCGGCATGGGGCAGGCGTGGCTTCGCAACGATGCCGACAACCCCGAGGTCGAACTCGTCGGCATCGTCGATCTCGACCTTGAGGCGGCCCGCCGCGGTACCGAGGTCTACGGCGATCCGTCGATCCCGGTGAGCACGGACCTGGTGGCCCTTATCGCCGAGACCGCGCCCGACGCGATTCTCGACATCACGGTGCCGGTCGCGCATCACCCGGTCACGACCGACTCGTTGTTCGCCGGGCTCCCGGTGCTCGGCGAGAAGCCGGCCGCGCAGACCGTGGCCGAGGCACTTTCGTTGGCCGCTGCCGCGGAGGTGACCGGCGAGTTGTTCATGGTGTCTCAGTCGCGTCGCTACAACGACCAACTGGTCGTCTTCAAGCAGCAGGCTGAGCTCTTGGGTGATCTGGGCACGGTGTCCACCGAGTTTGCGAGGGCTCCGCACTTCGGCGGCTTCCGCGAGGAGATGGACAACGTCCTGCTGCTCGACATGGCGATCCACCCGTTCGACTCGGTGCGCTACCTGCTCGATCGTGATCCGGTGGCCGTCTACTGCGAGTCGTACAACCCCTCGTGGAGCTGGTACCGGGGAGATGCGGCCGCCAGCGCGATCTTCGAGTTCGAAGGGTCCATCCGCTACATCTACAACGGCTCCTGGTGCGCGCCCGGGCTCGAGACGTCGTGGAACGGCTCCTGGCGTCTCTCGGGTGCCGCGGGTGCCGCGCTGTGGAACGGCGACGACCAGCCCACCGTTGAAATCGTCGCCGAGTCGGGCGGCGCGTCCACCGCGGACGTGGCTTCTCTGCCGAGCGTCGGCGACGGGATCGCGGGCTCCCTGACCGCGTTCGTCCGCGCACTCCGCACCGGGGCGACGCCCGGCGGCGAAGTGCACGGGAACGTGATGAGCCTGGCCATGGTCGAAGCGGCCATCGAGTCGAAAGAGGCGGGGCGCCGGATCCTGATCGACGACGTCCTCGAAAGGGCCTACACCGACGCCGTGGCCGGGGAGAAGCGCGACGACGTGCGTGCACAACTCGAGAGCTGGACCTCCGTTCGCGGAGCGTTGCAAGCGGTCACGGTCGACCACTGACCGCTCGGCCCGCCCGGCTCGCTCCGCCCGCCCGGCGCGATAGGGTCGAGCGAGAGGAGCAGCCGTGAGCCGAGTGCAGCCCGACGAACCCGAACGCATCGACAGCGTGGCGGTCCGCGGTACCAATCCTGATCGGGTGCGGCAGCGCAACCTCTCCCTCCTGCTCGGCCTCGTGCACCGCTCGCAGGGCATGTCTCGCTCAGACCTCACCCAGTTCACCCAGCTCAACCGCTCGACCATCGCCGCCCTCGTCGGAGAGCTGACCGATCTCGGCCTGGTGCGGGAGACGGATCCGGCGGCCAGCAACCGGGTCGGCCGGCCAAGCCCGATCGTGACCGCCTCGCCGAAAGTCGTCGCGTTCGCCGTCAACCCCGAGATCGACGCGGTCACCGTCGGGGTCGTCGGTCTTGACGGAACGGTGCATCGAAGGATCAGGCGCGAGACCGAGCGTGTGCCCACAGCTCCTGAGGCGGCAGATCTCGCCGCCCAGGCCATCGCCGAGCTGCGCGACGAGCTCGGTCTTTCCGTGCGGACAGTCGGCGTCGGTGTGGCGATGCCCGGGCTCGTCCGTCGCGGCGACGGCGTCGTCCGGCTTGCCCCGCACCTCGGCTGGATCGACGAGCCCTTCTCCGACCTGCTCGCCTCGGCCACGGGCCTCGTGACGACGGTCGCGAACGACGCCAGTCTCGGCGCCCTCGCCGAGAGCATCTTCGGCTCCGGTCGCGGTGTGCCGAACCTCGTCTTCCTGAACGGCGGCGCGTCCGGCATCGGCGGCGGGGTCATCGTCGACGGGCGACCGCTCAGCGGTGTCGAAGGCTACGCGGGTGAACTCGGTCACACCCTCGTCAACTCCGCCGGCATCGTCTGCCACTGCGGGGCGGTGGGCTGCCTCGAGACCGAGGTCGGCCAGGCACGGCTCCTCCGCGCGCTCGGACGCGTGCGCTCCGACGACGACGATCTCGACGCGCTCGTGTCCGGCACCGACGACCCGGTCGCGCTGGCCGAGGTGGAGCGGCAGATCGGCTTCCTGTCGATCGCACTCCGCAACACCATCAACATCTTCAACCCCGAGCTCATCGTGCTGGGCGGCTTCCTCGGCGCTCTCCAGGGCGTCGCGGGGGAGCGCCTTCAAGCTCTCGCGACGTCGCAGGCGTTGCGCGGCCCGCGCGAGGACGTCCGTATCGCCCGTGCCGCGCTCGGGAGCCGGCGCCTCATGATCGGTGCCGCCGAGCTGGCGTTCGCGACCCTTCTCTCGGATCCTGCGGTCGTCCCGGCCTGATTGTCCGGGGCTCCGGTACAATGGGGTGGACAGATGGCCTTCTGAGCCCCCAGGGTCCACACCCCGAGGCGAGGAGAATCCCCGTGCCCGCAATCGTGATCATCGGAGCCCAATGGGGCGACGAGGGTAAAGGAAAGGCCACCGACCTTCTCGGCAGTCGCATCGACTACGTCGTCAAGTTCAACGGTGGCAACAACGCCGGCCACACGGTCGTGATCGGCAACCAGAAGTACGCGCTGCACCTGCTGCCCTCCGGCATCCTCACTGAGGGCGTCACCCCGGTCATCGGCAACGGCGTCGTCATCGACATCGAGGTGCTCTTCGACGAACTCGACGCGCTCATCGCCCGCGGCGTCGACGTGTCGAAGCTCAAGGTGAGCGCCAACGCCCACCTGATCACGCACTACCACCGCACGCTCGACAAGGTCACCGAGCGCTTCCTCGGGTCGCGCTCCATCGGCACGACCGGCCGCGGCATCGGCCCCGCCTACGCTGACAAGATCAACCGCGTCGGGCTGCGTGTTCAAGACCTCTTCGACGAGAACATCCTCCGCCAGAAGGTCGAGGCGGCGCTCGACCAGAAGAACCACCTTCTGGTGAAGATCTACAACCGACGTGCCATCAGCGTCGACGAGGTCGTCGACACCCTTCTCGCCTACGCCGAACGGCTTCGCCCGATGGTGGCCGACACGGCCCTCGAGCTCTACAACGCGCTCGAAGAGGGCAAGACGGTCCTCTTCGAGGCCGGCCAGGCAACAATGCTCGACGTCGACCACGGCACCTACCCGTTCGTCACGTCGTCGTCGTCGACCGCGGGCGGCGCCGCCACCGGATCCGGCATCGGTCCCGGCCGCATCTCGCGCGTCATCGGCATCGTGAAGGCCTACACGACTCGCGTCGGCGCCGGCCCCTTCCCGACCGAGCTCTTCGATGCCTCGGGCGAGTTCCTGCGAGCAAACGGCTTCGAGTTCGGCACAACCACGGGCCGCCCTCGCCGCTGCGGCTGGTACGACGCCCCCATCGCGCGCTACTCGGCCCGCATCAACGGCGTCACCGACTTCGTGCTGACCAAGCTCGACGTGCTCACCGGGCTGTCGACCATTCCCGTCTGTGTCGCCTACGACGTCGACGGTGTGCGCTTCGACGAGATGCCCGTCTCGCAGAGCGACTTCCACCACGCGAAGCCGATCTACGAAGAGTTCCCCGGCTGGACCGAAGACATCACGGGAGCCCGGACCTTCGACGACCTGCCGTTGAACGCGCAGAACTACGTGCTCGCCGTCGAGGCGATGAGCGGCGCGCGCATCTCGGCGATCGGCGTGGGGCCGGGCCGCGACGCGATCGTCGAACGCCACGACCTCCTCGCCTGAACCCCCGGCGAGGCTCAGGCACGCCACTCGCGGCGTTGTCGTCGTCGGCGATAGCGCTGCTATCGCTCTCCTCCTCCGCCTTGCGACTGGCGCGCCTGAACCCCGCCGTCGGCCGCTGTCGTGCGGCTAAACCCTCGCCGTCGGCCGCGGCGTTGGTCCTAGGACCACCGCGACAGCCGGTGGCGAGGGTTTAGCGGCCGGACGGCGCCGGCGCGCCGCCGGTCAGACGACGGAAAAGCCGTCGGGGAGCGGCTCGCGACCGGTGAGAGCCAGCAGCACCTCTTCGCCGTGACCCCGGGCGACAGCCGTGCTGGCCGCGAGGGTCGTCGCCGCCGTCAGTACCACCGGCGAAAGGTCGTGCGCAATCCCGGTCGCACGGGAGAGGTCGAGCGTGTGCACGGTGAGCTCGAACGCTCGCGTGCGCAAGTACTCGGCGAGAGGGATGCCCAGGCCGCCGATCGTCACGATGCGGTTGGGCAACTGCGCGCCGAGAAGTACTCGCGCCTCGGCGAGAGCAGGCCGGATCCGGTCCAGCGGGTTGTCGCCCAGCCAGACTCCGGCCTCGACGCCGCGTGTGGCGACCGAGGCATCGTCACCGAACTGGGTCAGCGCGACGGTGTAGTAGTGCTCCGCCGTCGGCACCGTGACATCGCCCGACTCCTCCTGGCCCAGGTAGTTGACCACGGTCAAGATCGCCCGGGTGGTGTGGCCGGTGAGGTCTCGGACGGTCCAGGATCCGAGGCCGGGTTCGTCCCACTGCTCGGGGTCGATCTGCCCTACGAGCTGCACGAACGACTCGGCCGCCTGGCTGAAGAGGGAGGTGCTGCTCATCTGCCCATCGTGGCATGTTTGGGGATGTCGGGTTGCCGATCCTGCGGTTGGGGCTCACCCATGAGGGATGTTCACCCGTGGCACAGCAACCGTTCAGACCGAGGGTGTCAGCTTGCTGATATGACACTTGAAATCGCCTACACCGCCATCGCCCACGCAACCGGTGGAGGACGTGACGGCCACGTTCGAAGCGAAGACGACCGCCTCGATTTCGACACCCGTCCTCCCAAGGAGATGGGCGGATCGGGCGAAGGCACGAACCCCGAGCAGCTCTTCGCCGCCGGCTATGCGGCCTGCTTCCTGAGCGCCCTCCACGGTGTCGGTCGCGCCCAGAAGCTCGACACCACCGACGCCTCCGTGTCGGCGAGCGTCGGGATCGGCCCGAACGGTGAAGGTGGCTACGGTTTGGCCGTCGAGCTCGACGTCTATGTGCCCAATGTCGCGCCTGAGAAGCGCCAGGAGCTTGCCGACGCGGCCCACCAGGTCTGCCCGTACTCGAACGCCACCCGCGGCAACGTCGAGGTCAAGGTCACGATCGTCGACTGACGCACAGGCGGCCGAGTCGATCCCGGTGGGTGGACCGGGCTCGACCTGCTCTTAGTTTCGAAGGACGCAGTGAGCTTCGTAGACGTCGGCGTAGCTCTCGGAGTCGTTGATCGCAGGCACAGCGACGTCGGCCGTGCCGTTCTTCAAGGTGACCGCGAAGTTCTTGGTGCGACTCGGCTCCTGCGCCGTCTTCGACGTGTAGAAGTACATCATCAGGGCGGCGTTGGTGCACGACGGATCGGCCTTCAACCGCACGACCCAGCACCCGACGCCGGTCGGGCAGGTTGCGGTGGTGGGTGAACTGGCGCCGACGAAGCTCCAGGAGACGTCGTACTTCGAGGTCGCTGAGCCGCTCCCCGACGACTGCTGGCCAGACGACTGCTGG
>JAODMX010000143.1 GCA_025464735.1 Frondihabitans sp.
AGAAGGTCCGGCAGTTGGCCTCGACGCACCCCGACGAGGCCGCCGTCATCGAGGTCGGCGGTGTGGAGCCGGTCACGACCACCTGGCGCGAACTCCAAGAGGAGGCGGACCGGGTCTCGCAGTTGCTCATCGAACTGGGAGTGCAGAAGGGCGACTCGGTCGCCATGCAGCTGCCGAACTGGAAGGAGTTCGTGGCGATCACTCTCGGAACCGTGCAGATCGGCGCCGTGGCCACTCCGATCATGCCGGTCTTCGGGCCGCGTGAGACCACCATGACGCTCGCTCGCTCTCGGGCTCGCGTGGTCTTCCTGCCCAACGTGTTCCGCCGTCGTCGTCCCGCGATCGAGCTGCTCGAAGTGGTCGATGAAGCTCGCGCCCAGAAACGTCGCCTCTCCCTGGAGCACGTCGTGGTGCTCCGCTCGGAGAGCCGCGGCGACCCGGCCTCGCACAGCGATGTCACGCCGATCCCGGCCGACGCTGCCTCCGCGGTCGAGGCTTCCGGCTGGAACTGGCGGTACTACGATCTCGCGCTGGCCGCAGTGAGGCCCGACCTCGCTCTCATTGCGCAGATGGCCCCCGGGCCCGACGACATCTGCCAGCTCCTGTTCACCTCCGGCACGACGGGGGAGCCGAAGGGTGTCCAGCATCCGCACCGTACCCTCGGCCTCGCCACAGCCATGGAGGTCGCCCACCTGGGGTTGAACGGCGACGACCGGATCTATATCCCGTCGCCTCTCGCCCACCAGACGGGGTTCCTCTACGGCATGCTGCTCTCGTGGCGGCTCGGCGTGGCGAGCGTCATCCAGCCGGTCTGGGATCCGAAAGTGTCGCTTCTCCAGGCATTCCACGCCTCGAAGGCCACGTTCGTGCAGTGTGCGACGCCGTTCCTCACCGACCTCGTTGCCGAGGTCGAAGGGGGCATCGCCGTTCCGGAAAGCCTCCGGATCTTCGTCGCGACCGGCGCCGCCGTGCCTCGTGCTCTTGCTCACAAGGCCACCACGGTGCTCGAGACGAGCGTGCTTGGCGCCTTCGGCACGTCGGAGACCTGCCTGGGGGCGCTGTCGACGCCCACCGACGCTCCGGAGGACGCCTGGGGGAGTGACGGCCGAGCGCTGCCAGGGATCCGGCTGCGGATCGTCGACGACGAAGGGATCGAGGTCGCCGCCGGGGTCGAGGGTAACTACGAGCTGCACTCTCCGACCATGTTCGGCGGGTATCTCGACCGCCCCGACCTGACCGACGACGTCTTCACCTCGGACGGGTGGTACCGCACCGGCGACCTGGCCACGCTCGACGCGAACGGTTTCCTGCACATCACCGGTCGCGTGAAAGACGTGATCAACCGCGGCGGTGAGAAGATCCCGGTGGTCGAAATCGAAAACCTCCTGTATCAGCACCCGATGGTGTCCGACGCGGCGATCGTGGCCATGCCGGACGATCGCCTCGGGGAGCGTG
The DNA here is from genome assembly GCA_025464735.1 of Frondihabitans sp. The sequence goes on from JAODMX010000143.1 coordinate 1,456, forward strand.
CCTGCGCGTTCGTCGTGCCGGCGAAGGGCGATGCTCGCCTCGAGTTCGCAGCCATGCAGAAGTACCTCGGCGATGCCGGCGTATCGAAGTACTACTGGCCGGAGCGTCTCGAATACATCGACGAGATCCCTCGTAACGTCGTCGGCAAGGTGCAGAAGAATGTCCTGCGCGACATCGCACGAGAGCTTGTCGCCTCTGCCTCGGATCGGGCAAAGACCAGCACTGTCAAGGAGAAATGATCATGACCACCACGACAATCGCGCCTGCGGCTTTTGACGACGCGGAGTTCGCGGCCCTCAAGGCTGATGTCACCGCCTGGGTCGAAGGGCCGGGCGAGGACTACGCCGACGAGATCGAGGCGACCGGACAGGTGCCCGATCGTCTCCTTCCCGAGCTTCGCGACCGCGGCTATCTGAGCCTCGCTGCGCCGGTGGAGCTGGGCGGGCGCGGGATTCCGTTCTCTCGCTACCTGGAGATCATGGAGATCATCTCGCGGTCGCATGCCTCGATCCGCATGCTCGTCCACGTCATCAACGGCACCTGGCGCGCGATGGTGCCCTTCGCCACGCCCGAGCAGCTCGAGACCGTCGTCAAACCGTCGATCGCGGGGACGAAACTCGTCGCGTTCACCCTCACCGAGGCGACGGCGGGGACCGGTCAGGATCTGCGCACCACGGCCCGTCTCGAGGGTGACACCTGGTACCTCAACGGCGAGAAACACCTCATCACCTTCGGTGTGAAGTGCGATTACTGGCTGATCGCCGCCCGCATCGAGGGCTCCACGGCGAAGGATGGCTTCGTCGCCTTCCTGATGCCGAACAGCGGGCTTCCGGGCGCCGAAGTCATCGACGATTCCGAGACTATGGGGGTGCGCGGAACCGACCACGCGATCCTTCGCTTCACTGAGACCCCCGTTCCCGCTTCGGCGCTCCTCGGCGAAGAGGGGGATGGTCTCAAGGTCGCCCTCGGCGGCTTCCTGCTGCCGAGCCGAGTCTCCGTCGCCATGAGTGCCGTGGGTCTCGCCGAGCGAGCCCAGCAGCTCGCGATCGAGTACGCGACCAGGCGCGAGACGTTCGGCAAGAAGCTCGCGGAACGTCAGGCGATCCAGTTCTACCTCGCTGAGAACTACGCCGACATCGCGGCCGCCCGCGCTCTTGTGATCGAGGCAGCCAAGGCCTACGAAGAGGAGCGCCCCGATGCCGGCGTGCTCTCGAGCGCCTCCAAGCTCGTCGCCGTCGACATGCTCGCTCGCGTCACCGACAAGGCGCTTCAGATCCACGGTGGCCAGGGCTACTGGAAACGCAACAAGATCGAGCGGGTCTATCGAGACGCGCGCGCACAGCGCTTCGAAGAAGGCACGAACGAGATCCAGAAACTCGTCGTCGGGCGCGCCGTCGTCACGGGCGCCGTGACGTACTAGCCCCTCCTCTCTCCGCTCGATCGATCCACTCTGACTGAAAGGCCTGACTTGGCTACCGAAACACCTTCCCGTCCCGTCGCCGTCATCACCGGAGCCTCCCGCGGCATCGGCAAGGTCCTCGCGCTCAAACTCGCGAACCGCGGCGTCGACGTGGTCGTCAACTACAAGAAGAACGCCGACCTGGCCGAAGAGACGCTCGCCGAGGTGCGGGCTGCCGGGGCCGACGGCATCACGGTGCAGGCCGACATCGAGCAGCCGGACGACATCGATCGCCTCTTCGACGAGGTCAAGGCCGCCTACGGCACCCTCGACCTGTTCGTGGCGAATGCCGCGGCTGCCGCATTTAAACCGATCTCCCAGCTGAAGATCCATCACCTCGACCGGAGCTACGCGACCAACACGCGCTCGTTCGTCCTGATGGCGCAGCGTGCCGCCGA
>JAODMX010000282.1 GCA_025464735.1 Frondihabitans sp.
GTGCGACGATGTCGAGCACCTTGTCGGTCGGCAGCACGCGATCGCGCTCGAGGATCGTCGACATCGCCTCGCCGGGCACGAGCTCCATGACGAGGTAGGCGCTGCCCTCTTCTTCGCCGTAGTCGAAGACGTTGGCGATGCCCTCGTGGTTTACGAGGGCGGCGTGCCGCGCCTTGGCGCGGAACCGCTCGAGGAACCCGGGGTCACCCAGGTATTCGTCTTTGAGGATCTTGATGGCGACGGTTCGGCCGATCACGAGGTCGGTCGCCTGCCACACCTCGCCCATGCCGCCGATTGCAACCCGGGACGAGAGTTCGTACCGTCCGCCGAAGGTGAGCCCGCTGTAAGGTCTCATTTGTTCAGCACCGCCTCCATTACTTGCTTTGCTATTGGTGCCGCCAGACTGTTCCCGAACAGCGACTGCCCTTGGCCCCCGCCGTTGCCCACGACGACCGCGACGGCCACCTGCGGATCTTTCGCCGGAGCGAATCCGGTGAACCAGAGATTGTACGGATCGCCGGGACCGTTCTCGGCGGTGCCCGTCTTGCCCGCCACGGCGACGCCAGTAATTCTCGCATTGGTCCCCGTGCCCTGGTTGACGACCGCCTCCATCATGGTGGTGATGTTGGACGCGACGGAGGCCGTGATCGGCGAGCCGAGCACTTTGGGCGAGAACTTCTGCAGCGTGCTCAGGTCAGGATTGACGATGTTGTCGACGAGAGTCGGCGACATCTCCTTGCCCCCGTTGGCGATCGTGGCCGAGATCATCGCCATCTGCAGCGGGGTGACCTTGACACTGCCCTGGCCGAACGACTGCAGCATGAGGGTCGCCTCGTCTCCGTTGGTCGAGGGGAAGACGCTGGGCTGGACGCTCTGCGGGATGTCGAGGGCCGACTCGAACCCGTACGCCTTCGCCATGTTGTTGATCTCGTCGTAGCCGAGCTTGGCGCCGAGCTCTGCGAACGGGATGTTGCAGGAATCCTGGAAGGCGATGGCGATCGTCACGGTCTTGCCGCCGCCACAGTTCTCGCCCTCCGCGTTGTTGATCTTGTGCGTTGAGCCCGGCAGCGTCAGGGTCAGCGGGTTCGGCAGGGTGCTCGAGGGTGAGTACTTGCCGCTTGCGAAAGCCGCGGATGCCACGACGAGTTTGAACACGGATCCTGGGAAGTACAGATTGCCCTGGATCGCCCGGTTGATCAGGGGTTGTCCCGCGTCGTTGATCAGGGCGTCGTAGGCCTTTTGAAAGGCCGTCGAGTTGTGCGTGGCGAGTTGATTGGGGTCGTACGACCCCTTGGATACCATCGCCAGGATCTTGCCGGTGGACGGTTCGATGGCGACCACTGCGCCGGTGTTGTTTCCGAGCGCGTCGTAAGCGGCCTGCTGCACCTTGGCGTTGATGGTCGTGTTGACCGACGCACCCTGGGGATCCTTGCCCGTGAGCAGCGAATTGATCTGGTCAAAGAACTGCTCGTTGGATTTGCCCGAGAGCTCCTTGTTGAGCGAGCTCTCGAGGCCGGTGGAGCCCTGGTCGAGCGTGTAGTAGCCGGTCACGGGGGCGTAGACGGCACCGTTCGAGTAGGTGCGCAAGAACTTGTACTGGTCGTTGACCGGCTTGGACTCAGCCACGGCTTTGCCATCGACGAGGATCGCACCGCGCTGGGCCGAGTAGCTCTCGAGGGTCGCGCGCCTGTTGCGCGGATCCGCTCGCAGGGAGTCTGCTTGCACGGCGGTGATGTAGGTGCTCGAGCAGAGCAGCGCCACGAACATGGCCAGCACGACGACACTCACGCGTTTCAGTTCTTTGTTCATCAGCCGACCACCGTCCTCGTTTGACTCCGAATGCCATCGGAGAGGCGCAGGATCAACGCCACGATTATCCAGTTCGACAACAGCGACGATCCTCCGGCGGCTAGGAACGGCATCGTGAGGCCGGTGACGGGAATGACCCTCGTCACGCCGCCCATGACAACGAAGACCTGCAGCGCGATGGCGAACGACAGCCCCACTCCGAGGAGCTTGCCGAAGTCGTCCTGGCCGACGAATGCGATTCGGAAGCCGCGCGACACGAAAAGAAGGTAGAGGCCGAGGATCGCGACGAGACCGACGAGACCGAGCTCTTCACCGAGCGACGCGATGATGTAGTCGCTGGACGCCAGCGGGGTCGTCTGCGGGCTGCCCTGACCGAGGCCGGTGCCGATCAAGCCGCCGTTGGCGAAACCGAATAGACCGGTTACGAGTTGATAGCTGCCGCCATTCGCGTTGTAGTTCGTGCTCGAGAGCGGGCTGAGCCAGGCCGCGAACCGCGCATTCACGTACGACAGGGAGAAGCTCGCGACGGCAGCCCCGCCCACGAAGAGGACGAGGCCGAGCACAACCCAACTGGCCTTGCCGGTGGCCACGTAGATCATCACGAGGAAGAGGCCGAAATAGAGCAGCGACGTTCCGAGGTCGCGTTCGAAGATGAGGACGACCATCGCGACGCCCCAGATGACGAGGATCGGACCGAGGTCGCGCGGCCGCGGGAATCGCATGCCGAGGATCTTGGGGCCCATCAGCGAGAGGCTGTCGCGCGCCTGAACGAGGTAGCCGGCGAAGAAAATGGCCAGCGTGATCTTGGCGATCTCTCCGGGCTGGAAGGAGAGAGGCCCGACGCTGATCCAGACGCGCGCGTTGAGATCGGTCCGCCCGAGGCCCGGCAGGAGAGGTAGCAGCAGCAGAACGATCGATGAGAACATCATGATGTAGCGGTAGCGCGCGAGCACCCGGTAGTTCTTGATGCCGATCACGACGACGATGGCGATGATGAGGGCGGCGATGGTCCACAGGATCTGGCGCTCACCGGCGTAAGTCGGATACTTTCCTGTCCAGCTGGGGATGTCGATCCGATAGATCTCGGCGATCCCCAGGCCGTTGAGGGTCAGACCGATGGGCAGAACGAACGGGTCCGCCTCGCGGGCGACGACCCGCAGGACGACGTGCAAGGCCAGTGCGAGCACCAGGATGACAGCGCCGCTCCAGAGGATGCCGGTCTCGATCTTGCCGAGAGCACCGAGCTGGACGAGGAGAATCGCCCCGGTGCCGATGCCGCAGGCGACGACAAGCAGCGGCAGCTCGATGTTGCGGAGGCGTGCCGGCTGACGCAGGCGGATGGTGAGCGTCTGGGTCAGGGTCGCGCCGCGGGCTCCCGCGTTGGACGGCTGGCCGATGGCTTCGGTGGCGTCACTGGCTGCTGGCATCGGCAAGCCTTTCGACGATCGCGCGGGCGTCTTTTAGGCTGCCCGCGTTCATGGTGTCTTTGACGTTCTGCCTGTTGTAGCCGGACAGGTCGGAGACTTTCACCGTGGTTGTCTCGTAGACGCTCGAGAGCGCGATCGGGCCGAGACTCTGCTGCACACCCTTATAGATGACCACGGTGCCGTCCTGCTGGCCGACGTAATAGTGATCCTGGGTCCAACGATAAGAAAGGAAGAGGCCGCCCGCGACGAGCAGCACCGCGACGATGAGTGCGACGAGCCAGGTCACCCGACGCCTGCGAGCACGCCGCCGGTCTTCGGCGATGAGCTCGGCGAGGTACTCGTCGGACTCCGGCTCGAAGTGACTGTCTTCAGGGGTCGACGCGACCTTGAGGGGGTGCAGAAGGATCGTGGGCAGCCGGAGAGGACGTCGCCCGGACTCGCCCTCGAAGGTGAGGGGAGCCGCGGCGGAGCCAACCGTCGTTGGCACGTCAGCCGCTGAGTCGCCGCTCTCGTCGACGTCGACGACGACGACGGTGACGTTGTCGGGGGCGCCGTGATCGAGGGTCTCTTTGACCAGGCGCCTTCCGACGGCGTCGGCATGGAGACCCGACGCGAGCGCCTTCCGGATCCTGTCTTCCGCAAGATAACTCGAGAGTCCGTCTGAGCAGATGAGCCAGCGGTCACCGGGCTGTGTGCCCAGGATGGCCGTGTCGATCTCCGGAGCCGCGTCGACGTCGCCGAGGACGCGCATCAGAACCGACCGGCGAGGGTGGACAGCGGCCTCTTCGGGGGTGATCCGCCCCGAGTCGACGAGCCGCTGGACGAAGGTGTGATCCGCCGTGATCTGGCTGAGCTCACCGTCGCGGAAAAGGTAGATGCGGGAATCGCCGATATGGGCGATCGCCATGCTGTCGCCGACGCGCACCATTGCGCTGACGGTCGTCCCCATTCCCGTGAGCTCCTGGTGCTCGAAGACCGTCTCGGCCAGGAGCTGGTTGGCCGCGATCAGCGACGACTGCAAGGCGAACTCGGCATCGCCAGGCGAGGTGTACGGCTTGTCGACCTCGCGGATCCGGCGGATCGCGATCGCTGAGGCGACGTCGCCTCCGGCGTGACCGCCCATCCCGTCGGCCACGACGAAGAGCTGCTTGCCCACATAACCCGAGTCTTGATTGTTCGCTCGGATCTTGCCCACATTGGACAGGGCGGAACTCTTGATCGTCGACGCCATCCAGTTACCGCCGCAGCTCGAAGCTCGTGGTGCCGATGGTGACCGTGGTGTTCGAGGAGATCGGCGTCGGAACGGTGATTCGTTCACCGTTCACGAAGGTGCCGTTCGTGGAGTCGAGATCTTGGATCACCCAGCGGCCGTTCCACAGCATGAGCCGGGCGTGATGGGTCGAGGTGTAGTCGTCGCGGATGATCAGGTTGCTCTCGTTGGAGCGGCCGATCGTTAGTGGGCCGTCGCCCAGGGGCATCTCGAGGCCGTTCTTGGCGCCCTTCGTGATGACGAGGTGGCTGGGCGGAGACGTATCTCCGCTTGCGGCGGGGGCTGGCGCTCGCGGCAGGGTGACCGGCGCCGAAGGGGCGGCGCTCCGCTGCTGTGCGGGGGCCGCCTGGGCTTGAGCTTGCTGCTGCTCCGCCGGCAGCCGCTTGGCTCGCTGACCGAAGAGGTCGCTGCGCAGGGCGTAGACGATGAAGAAGATGAAGAGCCACAGAACGACGATGAAGACGAGTCGCAGGGCGAGGAGGGTCAGTTCACTGGTCATCGGATCGAGCCTCCTTCCTCACGGTTTGCCCCGTTGCGGCGGGGGTCGCCGAGGTCGTTCTGAGACGCAGAGACGGGAAGCACTCGGAACACGATACGCGTACGGCCGATCTGAATGACTGAGTCGGGGGGAATGACGGCCTTGGAAAGGGGTACCCCGTCGAGCTTCGAACCGTTGGTCGAACCGAGATCGGTGGCCTGCGCATGCGAGCCGTCCCAGAGGATTTCGACATGCTTGCGGGAGGTGCCGGTGTCGTGCACCGTGATGTCGGCGTCGCTCCCCCGGCCGATGATGGTGCGGCCCTTCGGCAGCGTGTGACGGATGCCGTCGATCTCGGCGACTGCCGTCCAGACGACGTCGTCTTCGCGGATATTAGAGGAGTCGATCCGGATCCTGCCCACGTTGAGGCGCTCATCCTGGTGGAGGGCCACCCTGACCGGCCCCGCGAACGAGTAGTTCTGCGCCACGGCATGACTTTCGACGAGCTTGGTGAGCTCGTCGATCAGGGCGCCACCCATCTCGTTCATCCGGGCGAAGTCCTGAGGCGCCAAGTTCACGCGGAAGTCATTCGGGGCAAGAATTCGGTCTCTCGCGACGACGGCGGCCTTGATATCGAGCTCGTGCCGGAGCGCCGCGGTGATCTCAAGAGGCTGGACGCGCGCGCGGAACGTCTTGGAGAAAGTGCCGTTGACGGCATTCTCCAAGCGTCGTTCGAAGTTGTCGAGCAGTCCCATGGGTCTCCAGGTTCGGTTGCGCACGGCCAGTCGCCCGTGCGCAGAGGTCCCCCGATGCTAGCCGGTGCCAGAGTAGTGGCGGCTGCATGCTATCGTTTTCAGGTTGGCGCGAGTGGCGGAATAGGCAGACGCGCACGGTTCAGGTCCGTGTGCCCGAAAGGGCGTGGGGGTTCAACTCCCCCCTCGCGCACCAGCAATTGCTTGATCGGTGCCCGCATCCCTCGGATGCGGGCATCGGCAATTCTGGGTGCCGTCTGCGATGCTCCGCATCGCGTCGCTCCGCTGGGGTCCTGCTTAGTCACCGATTCACCTCGCGACCG
>JAODMX010000186.1 GCA_025464735.1 Frondihabitans sp.
GCCCCGCGACCCCGATGCGTCGGCCGCTCTGCTGCGAACTGCCCTTGAGAGGCGGTTCGGGGTGCGTCTCGGGGTCGTCATCACCGACACGCTCGGACGCGCCTGGCGCGAGGGGCAGACCGACGTCGCGATCGGTGGCAGCGGAGTCGTGCTGCTCGACGACCTGGCCGGAACGACCGACGCGTCGGGCCGCGTGCTCGGCGTGACCGCACCGGCCGTCGGAGACGAGATCGCTGCCGCGGCCGACCTCGTGAAAGGCAAGACCTCGGGCTGTCCTGTCGCGATCGTCCGCGGGCTGTCGCACCTGGTCGATGATGACGGGCCAGGGGCCCGCGTGCTGCAGCGGTCGAGAGCGAAGGACTGGTTCCGACTCGGCACGGACGAAGCCTGGCAGGAGGGCTTCGAGGCCGGAGTCGCCGCTCGTGAGTGAGGCCGCCGACTGGACCATCGTGATCCCGGTCAAGGGCACTCCCTTCGCGAAGTCTCGGCTGGGCGCCGGCGGCGCCGTTACCGAGGCGATCGCTCTCGACACTGTCTCAGCCGCCGCCGCCGTGGCCCGCGTCGTCGTCGTCACGCCTCGCTCGAACCCGGCCCCCTTCGCTGACCTCGGTGCCCGTCGCGTTGACGAGGTCGAGGGCGGCCTGCGGGCCGCTATCGAGACCGGCATCGAGAGTGCAGGATCCGGATCGGTCGCGGTGCTCCTCGGCGACCTGCCCGGGCTCTCGTCCGAGCAGCTCCGCTCCACACTCGTCGCGGCGGCGCAGCATTCCCGGGCGATGGTCGCCGATGCGGCCGGCGACGGCACGGTCCTCGTCACGGCTCTCGCCGGGGTTCCCCATCGCCAGGCTTTCGGGCCGGGGTCACGAGCGGCGCACCTGGCGGCCGGTTATGTCGAACTGGCTGTCGGTGCCGCCCCCGGTCTGCGGCGCGACGTCGACACGCCCTTCGACCTGGCCCTCCTCGGGCCGTTGCTCGGCCCGCGGACCCGGGCGGCGCTCGCTGCCGAGGCCGAGGCGGCCGGCTAGCGCCGGATCTGTCAGGATCCTGGGATGACCTCCATCACGATCCTCGCCGGCGGAGTCGGCGGGGCGAAGTTCACCCGGGGCGTCCGCGCCCTCGCCCGCGAGCTCGATCTCGACATCACGGTGGTCGCGAACACCGGCGACGACATGTGGTTGACGGGCCTCCGCGTCTGCCCCGACCTCGACTCGATCATGTACTCGCTCGGCGAGGCCAACGACACGGTCAGGGGCTGGGGTCGCAGAGACGAGAGCGAGCGCGTCAGCGCGGAGCTCACTCTCTACGGTGTCGGTTGGCCCTGGTTCACACTGGGCGACCTGGACCTCGGCACTCACATTGCGCGCACGTCGCTCCTCCGCGACGGGCTCACGCTCACGGAGGCGACGGCCCGGCTCGCCGAGCGCTGGAACCTCGGCGTGACGCTCCTGCCGGCCACCGACGACGAGGTGGAGACGACGGTGGAATTCGTGAACTCCTCCGGTGAAGTCGAAACCGTGCACTTCGAGGAGTGGTGGGTGAAGCACCGGGCATCAGTGCCCGCGCGACGATTCGTGCAGCGGGGCATCGAGGCCGCGCACGCGAGCCCGGACGCCCTCACCGCGGTGCGCGATGCGGACGTCGTCGTGCTGGCGCCGTCGAACCCGGTCGTGTCGCTCGGCACCCTGCTCGCGTTGCCGGGAATGCGCGACGCGGTCCGAGAGACCCGGGCCCCGGTCGTCGGACTGTCGCCGATTATCGGCGGCGCGGTCGTGCGCGGCATGGCCGATGCCTGTCTCACGGCTATCGGCGTGGAGACATCGGCCGCCGCGGTGGGCCGTCACTACGGGTCGCGCTCGAGCGGAGGCCTTCTCGACGCGTGGCTGGTCGACGAGATCGACGCCGAAGCGGCGACCGCGCTGAGCTCGGAAGGGCTCCCGACTGTCGCCGTGCCACTCTGGATGACCGACGACACGGCGACCGCCGCCATGGCGCGGGCCGCGCTCGCGGCCGTCGGGCTGCGCTCTTAGCCGTTCGCCTGATCGCGCCAGGCGAGCAGGGCGCGCACGGGAGTCAGGTCAATCTCAGGCCCGGTGATCCCGACCGTGAAGAGACGGGCGCCAAGGGCGTACTGAGCATCCAGCACCTCACCCTGCTCCGCGGTGAGCTCCTTCACCTCACGGTCGACGCCCGTGGAGATCTCGATGTCGTCGACGCTGCGACCGACCTCATCGCACCACGAGGCCAACACCTCGAGCTTGTGCGCGAGCGTGGCGGTGTCGGAGAAACTGTGCCAGATGTCGGCGTGCTGGGCGACGATGCGGAGGGTCTTCTTCTCACCGCCACCACCGATAAGCACGGGGATGTGCCTCGTCGGCGAAGGGTTGCCCTTGCCCAGTCGGGCCTCGATGCGAGGCAGGTCGGCGCTGAGAGCGTCGAGCCGGGATCCGGCGGTGCCGAACTCGTAGCCGAACTCCTCGTAGTCGCGCTGGAACCATCCGGATCCGATGCCCAGAATCAGTCGACCCGTGCCGCCCTTCGCGCTGATGTGGTCGACGGTACGGGCCATGTCGGCGAGGAGATCGGGATTGCGGTAGCTGTTGCAGGTGACCAGCGGGCCGAACTCGATCCGGTGGGTCTGCTCCGCCCAGGCTGCCAGCATTGACCAGCCCTCAAAGTGAGTGCCGTCGGGATCGCCCGACAGCGGGTAGAAGTGATCCCAGTTGAAGGCGATGTCGACCCCGAGGTCTTCCAGTTCGGCAAGAGTGTCGCGGATCGTCGAATAGCTGGAATGCTGCGGCGCGATCTGAACACCGACACGGACACTTCTCTCGGGCATGAAACCTCCAGGTGGGATGTTCTCTCACGCTAGTACAGAGCGTCAGCAGCCAGACGGCCGAGGGCTCCTGTTCACAAGAGATGAGGATGCATGATGCCCCTAGATGGAACGTACGTCCCCGGCACCAGCGACTGGGCGGCCAAGCAGGCAGCCGAAATCGAGGAGTCCGGCGGAACTCAGGCCACCGAGCTGCGCGGAATGCCGGTCATTGTTCTGA
>JAODMX010000193.1 GCA_025464735.1 Frondihabitans sp.
CGCAGGCACCACAGGAACCACCTCCGAAACACCCGACGCAAGACGCGGCTCACGCAACGTCGCGCGATCCGCGGCAACGGCCGCGAGCAGCGCTCCCTCGTCGGCCTGCGCCGTCAGACGCGCCAGCGCCGACCGACGGCTGGACACGATTCGCTCCCGGGTCGACGCGAGTCGCGTCGAGTCGGAGATGAACCGCTTCATCACAGGCGCCAGCTCGTTGTGCCGGGCCCACCGTTGCGCGCGCTTCCGCGAGCGCCCGGTCGAGAGCATGGCCACTTCGTCGTCGTCGAACCAGCCCAGGGTGGCGTACTCGGCCAGTCGGATCCTGGTTACTCGCCGTTCGAAGAATCGCAGAACGATCACGAGGGCAAGACAGGCGAGGAAGATCGGCACCTGCACGAGCACGTAGTAGGCGAAAAAGTGGTCGCCCACGACCACGAGCGCTCCGTTCCACAGCGCGTGAAGGAGCACCGCGGGAAGGAGCCCGACAAAGAAGTACCCGATCGCTCCGAACGGCCCCGTCCGGCGCGCGGCGAGCCCGAGAGCGAAGCCCGTGCAGGACGTGTAGATGATGTGACCGAACGGCGCCATCAGAGCACGAACGAGGAACACCCCGGCGAGCGAGCCACCACCGGACGACTGGTCGACGACCTGAACCGCGAAGTACTGAACGTTCTCGACGAAAGCGAACCCGGCCGCGACCGTGGCCGCATAGACGATTCCGTCGACGGGGCCGTCGAACTGCTTGCGGAAGAGCCAGAGCACCAGAAGCACCCCGAACCCCTTGGCCGACTCCTCGACGAGGGGCGCCTGCACCACTGCTCCGAGCACGTCGGTGAAGTCGGAGTTGCCGCCACCCAGGGCGCTCTGGATCGACTGCACTGCGAAATCGAAGAAGAGCGCGGCGCCGATCGACACCCCGGCGCCCCAAAAGAAGGCGAAGACCAGGGCGACGCGCGGCTCGGGCTCCCAGCGGTCCACGAGCCAGACGCCGAAGAGCACGATGACGAGGGGGACGAAGGCGAGCAGGATCCCGATGACGAGCACCGAACCCGGCAGTAGGAGCAGGAAGTAGACCACGACGGCGGCGGCGAAGCACGCGATCACGACGAAGCCCACCGCTACGGCCGCGAAGTTTCCGGCTCGGCTCCGCGTCATGGCACGACTTTACCCGGGGGTGAAGACCCCGCGGCTGCAAGACGACAGGGCATCGGGCCGGTACTCTGAAGGCATGATCTGGCCGGCGATTTCACCCAGCCGCCCGGGCGCTCGATGACCGAGGCCACCGAGCTCTCGGCCCGCGCAGGCCGGGCGTTCCGGCCGATCGTGCGCGCTCTCGCACGACTGGTGGCGCCGGTCTGGAAGCCGGCCTGGCGTGGGATCCTGCGGGTCTGGTCTCCGATCTGGGTCGTCTTCCGCGTCGTCGCCCGGGTCACGACGCGCTTCACCTGGCCGTTCCTCAAGCCCATCGGTCTGCTCGTCGCCCGGCCCTTAGTCTGGGCGTGGAACCACTACCTCGTGGTCGGCGCCGACGACCCCATCCCCTGGCGCTATGCCCTGCGGCGCACTTATCACGGCTTCCTCCGGCATCGGCACATCGACGCCGCCGCGGCGCTCGCGTTCTTCTCGACGCTGGCGCTCTTCCCCGGCGCCCTCGCCGTCGTCTCGGCGGCAGCCCTCGGACGATCCAACGGTGACGCTGTCGACGACATCCTGAACATCGCGACCATCGCGATCGGTCCGAGCGCTGCCGACGCCATCCGACAACCGCTCATCTCGCTCCTCAGTCTGTCGACTCCCGGTGTCACCCTGGGCATCGGCATCGTGCTGACCATCTGGTCGGTCTCGGGCTACGCCGCAGCGTTCGGGCGCGCGATGAACGTCGTGTACGGCGTACAGGAGGGGCGGCGGTTCTACCGCTTCCGTTCGTCGATGCTCTTGCTTGCACTCGTGCTGGTGGTGGCTTTCGCCGCTATGGCCGCAATCCTCCTGATCACACCGAGCATCGCGGGCGCGATCGGAGACCAATTCCAGTACGGCGAGCCGCTCGTGGTGGTCTGGAACATCTTCAAGTGGCCCCTGCTGGTCGGCCTCGTGGTCGTCGTGATCGGGTTGCTCTACTACTTCACGCCGAACGTGCAGCATCCCCAGGTGCGCTGGGTCTCGTACGGCGCCCTCTTCGCGATCGGCGGCTGGGGGCTGGCGACGGCAGGATTCGCGGTGTATGTCGTCACGTTCTCGCACTACGACCACGTGTACGGCTTCCTCGGTGGCGCGGTCGTCCTACTTGCCTACACGTTCATGAGCAACCTCGTCCTCGTGCTCGGCGGTGAGCTGGATTCGCAAATCATCCGAGTGCGGTATCTGCAGTCGGGGGTCGAGGCCGAAGGGCTCATCCCGCTGCCGCTCCGCGACAGCAAGCGGAACCTCGCCCTGGCCCGACACCAGTCACTCGACATGATCGACGGCCGGACGATCCGCCTGAAGGCGATCCGGCTCTACGGCGAGCCGCAGCTCGACGAGCACGGCGAGCCGGTGATCAGGCCGCGCTTCCAGACGATGTCGGGCAAGCCCAACCCCTCGTTCGAGGACGACCCTTCGGGCGAGTAGCGGGCGTGGGCATGTCGTGGTGCCGACACCAGCTACTCCCATCCGGCGAACCGCCACGCCTCACTCGACTCCACTAATGGCGACTTTCGCGAAAAGTGAGTGGCGTGTCGTGGAGTTCTGGCGGACGGACGGACACGGACCGACGGACGAGCGACGAGCGCGCCGCCCGACTAGCCTGACGTCTCGTCCGAGTGACGCGTGTCGAGACTTGCCAGGTGGGCGGTGATCTGCTGGGCCGTGATGACCGGGATCGACGACGTGATCGCCTCGAGACCGGAGAGCCTCGCGGGCGACAGCACCTTCTCGACGTGCTCGGCGTCCATGAGGCCGGCCGCGACGACGAGCGTCGCGATGGGCGTGTTCGTGGCGAGGGCCGTGTGCGCGATCGACGCGGCGGCGGCGTAGCCGATGTACGGCGTGAGGGCCGTCACGACGCCGATGTTGGTCTCGACCTGCTGAGCGAGACGTGCCGTATTGGCCTGGATCCCGTCGACGCAGTTGACCCGCAGAGTGACGCAAGCGTGCGTCAGCCAGGTGAGGCTCTGAAGAACCTCGTGGGCGATCACCGGTTCGAACGCGTTCAGTTGAAGCTGCCCGGCCTCGGCGGCCATCGTGACCGCCACATCGGATCCGGCGATCGCGAACGCGACCTGATTGACGACCTCGGGAATCACCGGGTTGACCTTGCCAGGCATGATCGACGAACCGGCCTGTCGCGGCGGCAGGGTGATCTCGCCGAGGCCGGCCTGCGGGCCCGAGGAAAGCAGGCGGAGGTCGTTGCAGATCTTCGAGAGATTGACGGCGCTCCGCTTAATGGCACCCATGACCGTCATATAAACACCGGCGTCACTTGTGGCCTCGATGAGGTCGGGCGCCGTCACCATCTCGATGCCGCTGATCTCGCTGAGGTGGCGACGAACGGCCTCGGCGTAGTTCGGGTCGGCGGTGATACCCGTGCCGATCGCCGTGGCACCGAGGTTGATCTCCGCGAGCAGCGGCAGGGTGTCACGAAGGCGCTGCTGGTCTTCGGCCAGGGTGTGGGAGAAGCCCGTGAACTCTTGGCCGAGAGTCATCGGCACGGCGTCCTGGAGCTGGGTGCGACCGACTTTCAGGACGTCGCGGAACTCGTCTCCCTTGGCGGCGAACGCGTCGGCGAGCCGGCCCAGCTCGTCGACCAGCTTCGCGAGCGTGAACGACATCGCGAGCTTGATCGCCGTCGGATAGGTGTCGTTGGTCGACTGCGACCTGTTGACGTCGTCAATCGGGTGAAGGTATTCGTACTCGCCGCGTTCGTGCCCCAGGAGCTCGAGGGCGCGGTTGGCGATGACCTCGTTGCTGTTCATGTTGGTGCTGGTGCCGGCACCGCCCTGCATGACCCCGACTTTGAACTGGTCGTGAAGCAGACCCGCGCGGATCTCGGCACAGGCCTGTTCGATCGCCACCGCTTTGGTGTGATCGAGCACTCCGATCTCGACGTTCGCTCGGGCAGCCGCCTGCTTCACGACCGCGAGCGCCTCGACCAGGTCGGGGTAGACCGAGATCGGTCGGTTCGCGATCGGGAAGTTCTCCAGGGCACGGAGCGTGTGGATGCCCCAGTAGGCCTCCGCCGGGACATCGCGTGACCCGAGCGAGTCGGTCTCGCGCCTCATCGGGCCGCCCTCAGGGATCTTCGTGGTCGCCCGGCTCGTTGCCCGCGCGTGCCCCGTAAAGCCACCGCTGTTGCTGCCGTCGCCGCTGTCGTCGTGCGCCACGAATGCCTCCTCGCTGATCGTCACCCGAGCCTAGCGAGAGAGGCCTGATCGGCGCCCGGCAGGCACGGATCCTTGTCGATTCAAGCAAGGACATTGCACCGAGACCAGGTCATGACGCAGGGAATCGCTAGACGACGCCCGTCGCTCCTCCGGTGTCGGGCTGCCCGTCACGCCTCCCGAAAAGTCCATGCAAATGCATGGGTAGACAGATGATTCTGTCAGCCGACTCGGTGGACCTGTCCAGAATCGCCTTGCATACTCGCCACTTCGCCTCCGCCGGCCACCTGGTCCGGAGCGCGGAAAGAGGCACAGACCGCCTCGAGACGATCCGCCACCGACCCACCATCCGCCCGCGGCTGCAGGGGCTCCACTATCGGAGCCCGCCCGGGCACGGCCGCGCTCGCCCGCCACCGACGAGTCGGGGGCCCGCG
>JAODMX010000323.1 GCA_025464735.1 Frondihabitans sp.
TCGACAAGGTGGTCGCCAGCCCGCTCTCCCGTGCTCTCGAGACCGGTTCGATCATCGCCGCCAGGCTCGGGCTCCCCGCACCCGCATTGGTCGACGGCATCGTGGAGCGCAGCTACGGCGAGGCCGAGGGACTGACCTTCGAGGAGGTCGAGGCCAGGTTCCCCGGCACCACACCGGTTCCCGGTCGCGAGAGCCGCGCGGCACTTCTCGACCGGGTTGAGGCCGCTCTGCTGGAGATCGCGCGATCGTCCGAGGGCGAGATGGTCGTCGTAGCCACGCACGGTGCCGTGATTCGCGCCATCGTGAACCACGTGGCCCCCGAGGCCGACGCGAATCTCGGCGTGCCGATCCGCAACGGGTCGATCCACTCGTTCGAAGTGGTCGACGGCGCGCTCAGCCTGGTGGCATTCGACGACCCGATCGAGGTCGAGTCGGAGGCGGCTGGTCGCTACGCGTTCGACTACCAGAACGCTCTCGAGGCGCGCGACGACGCGTGATCACGGGCCCGGCCGGTTACGGCCGGCCCGACTCGTCAGAATCGCCCGACCTGTTCCAGGACGTCGAGGAGCACCTCGGCCGACTTGTCCCAGCTGAACGTCTCCGCCTGAACGATCGAGGCGGTGCTCCGTCGCGCCCACTCCCCCGGTTCTTCGAGGATCCGGACGGCGGCGGCGATCGAGGCCGGCGACTCCTGGTCGAAATAGAGCGCGGCGTCGCCGCCGATCTCGTGGAAGATCGGGATGTCGCTGGCCACGGCCGGGGTGCCGACGCTCATTCCCTCGATCAGCGGAATGCCGAAACCCTCTGCTCGCGACGCTGAGACGACGGCCACCGCCGTAGCGAGCACGGAGAAGTACTCCTCGTCGCTGACCCCGTCGTGGAAGACGAGCGACCCTTCGGGCGCCACCTGCTCGAGGCTCAGGCGCTCACGTTCGCTCACGCGGCTCATCAGGTGAAGCCGGTAGCCGTCGAGCAACGGCAGCGCCCTGGCCAGCGCACCGACGTTCTTGTACGGCATGAACGACCCCATGTAGACGAGGTTATTCGTTGAGGGGGCGTCGCGCTGAAGGACCGGGACCGGTGACGGGTCGGCCGCGTTCGTCACGACCGTCACCGGCTTCGAAGTCAGGTGGTGTTCCGAGATCTCTGCCGCGGTCGTAGCGCTCACGGTCACGATCGCGTCCGCGCCGTTCAGCAGCAGTCGCTGCGGCCACCAGGCGAGGTGGTACAAGCGCCAGAGCAGTCGGATCGGAGCGGCGAACTCCGGCGGCGGCGTCCGGTTCGTGTAGTAGATCAGGTCGTGGACGGTCTTGACGAGCCGGTAGCGGCGCCCGAACGAGCCCATCGTCTGCATGGGCGTCCACACGACGTCGGGGCGCACACGGTTGACCTGGAGGGCTACCAGTGGCTCCAGCGGGCTCGTCGGGGGCGAGATCAGTCGATGTGGTGCAGCCGGGAGCTTGTCCAGCTGGCGCAGGTCATTCACGAGGAGTGTGATGTCGTGTCTTTCGGCCAGTGACCTCACGACACCAGCCGTGTAGCGGCTGATGCCGTCGTGGCGGCCGACCCTCACGTACCGGCAGTCGACAGCGATCGAGAGGGGCGCCGAGGTCGTCATCGGAGGAAGTCCTCGATGGCGATCGCCGCCTCCTTCGGTTTCTCGTAGTGGATGAGGTGACCGACACCGTGGATCACGGTGAGCTGTGCGTCCGGGAAGAGCTTCTGCAACTCGTACTGCGCGGGAAGCGCCGTGATGTCGTCCCGGTCCGCTGCGACGAGAAGGGTCGGAGTGAGGATCCGTGCCGCGAACGTCGAGACGTCGCTCGACACGGACGCCGTGAACGATTCCAGCACAACCTGCCGAGAGGCGAATCGAGAGAAGTAGACGTCGTGCTGGTCATGGATCCAGGCGAGCAGCGGCTTCGACTTCGTCTTCGCCATCGCAATGCTCGAAATCCGCGTGACCACGCGGCTGCGGAGCGCCGCCTGCCCGAGCCGTTCGGGAAGCGCGGCACCGGCCCAGTAATAGAAGATCGCCAGCCGGGTGAGGATGCCGCGTGGGCCCTTGAGCGCGGGAGCCGCGATCGGATTCACCAGGATGAGTTTCGACGCCTTCACTCCCCCGGCCAGCGCCGCGCTTGTCACGATGGACCCGAACGAATGTCCGAGAATGACGACCTCCGGCCCTGCACCGACCGCGTCGAGGAAGCCGTCCAGCCACGACGCGTACGTCGCTACGCTGTGCTCTCGGCCGGGGAGCGACGGCGACTCGCCAAAACCCGGGAGGTCGGGAGCGATGACGCGGACTCCGCGGAGGAAGGCGACTACGGGTTCGAGACCGTGGTGTTCGCCCCGGAAGCCGTGCACAGCGACCACCGTGATCGGCGCCTCCTCGGAGCCGTAGACCCAATAGCGGGTTGGCGAGCCGAGTACCTCGACCGTGTGCTCCGAGACCGGGATCGCTGCGAGGCGCTCACCGTAAGGGGAAGGCACGGTGGGCTGGGGCACGGACGGAGATTCGGGAGGCACGGTCACCCCGCCAGTTTAGGGATGCCTCTCCGGGCGGGATGTGAGCGCACCGGGGACGAGCGGTTGTAGCGTGGGCCTGGTGCCAACCGGCCACGACCCACTCAGTGAGGAGCACGGTGAGCTTTACCGCCCCCATCCACACACCCGGCTTGACCCTCGACCCGCAGTGGTTCAGAAGGAGTGTCTTCTACGAGGTCATGGTCCGGTCGTTCGTCGACAGCAATGGCGACGGCGCGGGTGACATCGCGGGGCTTTCCTCGAAGCTCGACTACCTGCAGTGGCTTGGCATCGACGCGCTCTGGATGCCGCCGTTCTTCCAGTCGCCCCTCCGCGACGGTGGCTACGACATCGCCGACTACAAGGCGATCCTGCCCGAGTTCGGCACGCTCGACGAATTCCGCGACCTCGTTACCAAGGCGCACGAGCGCAACATGCGCATCGTCATCGACATGGTCATCAACCACACCTCCGACGCGCACGACTGGTTCCAGCAGTCGCGTGAAGACCCGGACGGACCCTACGGCGACTTCTACACCTGGAGCGACACCGACGAGAAGTACGAGAACATCCGCATCATCTTCGTCGACACCGAAGAGTCGAACTGGACCTTCGACCCCGTGCGCCGCCAGTTCTTCTTCCACCGCTTCTTCTCCCACCAGCCCGACCTCAACTACAACAACCCGAAGGTGCACGAGGCGATCTACGACGTCATCCGGCACTGGCTCGACCTCGGCGTCGACGGGATCCGGCTCGATGCGATCCCGTACCTGTACCAGTCCGACGAGGGCAACGGCGAGGGCGAGCCCGAGACGCACGAGTTCGTCAAGAAGCTCCGCGCCATGATCGACGAGGAGTACCCCGGCCGCATCATGATCGCCGAGGCCAACCAGTGGCCCCGCGAGGTCGCCGCCTTCTTCGGCACCGAGGACGAGCCCGAATGCCACATGGCGTTCGACTTCCCCGTGATGCCCCGTATCTTCTATTCCCTGCGCTCGCAGAGTGCGGCCGAGCTGACCCGGATCCTGTCCGAGACGACCGACGTGCCCGATAGCGCCGGCTGGGGCGTCTTCCTTCGCAACCACGACGAACTCACCCTCGAAATGGTCTCCGAGGAGTACCGGCAGGCCATGTACGGCTGGTACGCCTACGACCCCAGGATGCGGTCCAATATCGGGATCCGGCGTCGCCTCGCTCCCCTGCTCGACAACTCCCGCGCCGAGCTCGAGCTGACCCACGCGCTGCTCTTCTCGCTCAAGGGCGCGCCGTTACTCTACTACGGCGACGAGATCGGCATGGGCGACAACATCTGGCTGAACGACCGCGACTCCTCGCGCACCCCGATGCAGTGGACCCCCGACCGCAACGCCGGGTTCTCGACCGCCGACCCGGGCAAGCTCTACCTGCCCGTCGTGCAGTCGCTCGTGTACTACTACACGCTCGTCAACGTCGAGAGCCAGCTCGCTCAGTCGCGCTCTCTCCTGCA
>JAODMX010000327.1 GCA_025464735.1 Frondihabitans sp.
GCGTTCTTCGTGATCCAGCGGCATCTCGGCAACCAGGCCGTGCAGATCCTCGTCATTCTCGCCCTCAATATTGTGATCGGCCTCGTCGTCGGTGCTCCCTGGCAGTCGTACCTCGGCGGCATTGTGATTGGCGGCCTTGCGGCGTACGTCATGATGCAGACGCGAGATCGAAGCGCGCTCACGCGGCAGAAGGTGCTGTTGGTCGCGTTGGCGGTCGTACTGATCGTCATCGTGCTCGTGCGGGCCGCCGCTCTGGCGGCCCTGTACTGACCGGGTGCCCTTGCGTCGAGCTGAGCCTGCGCTGAGGTCAGCCGGGCTTGGTCGTGGCCGGTGGAACGACGATGGTCAAGGAAAGTTATCCACAGGCTCATCCACAGTGGGGATAATTACACCGGTGTAAGTCACACCGTTACGTCGTGACATCGACCGGCGCAACGGGCGGATGTGGTCAGCGCCACCGCGTGGTCATGAGGAAGCCGATGAACATGATTCCGAAGCCGATGAGGATGTTCCACGAACCGAGGGAAGGCACGGGATAGGTGCTCTGGCTCACGTAGAACACGATGATCCAGGCGAGCCCCAGGAGCATGAACCCGAACATCACGGGCTTGAACCACACCGGGTTCGGTGCGTTTTCGGCTGTTCGGGCCTCGCCCGCCGCCGGCGACGTGGCACGCGACGTCTTCGCCGTGGTCTTCTTCTCTTTGGCCATGCGCAGAAGTGTACCGGTAGGTGTCCTGTGGAGAGGCTCGGTGGGATTTCTCCGCGCCCCGTAGAATTCCCCTATGACTGAAGTTCCGCGGCGTGAGCGGCGACGTGGCCGCCGCCGTACCTCGGTGATCGGGGTGCTCGGCGAGATCCTTGTCACGGGGGGTGTGCTGGTCCTGCTCTTCATCGCGTGGCAGCAGTGGTTCAACGACATCGTCGTCTCGAACAGCACGCGAAACCAGGCATCCAACCTGAGTCAGCAGTTCCAAACGACGGTGCCGACCGCGCCCGCGACCCCGGGCCACACTACGAGTAGCAAGCCGCCCGTCACTCCGACCGTCGCCGAAGACAAGGCGTTCGGCGTGCTCTACGTGCCTCGGTTCGGCGACCAATACAAGGTGCCGATCGCTCAGGGTACGACCGTGGCAGGCACCCTCAATCTGGGCGAGGCGGGTCACTACGACTCCACGCAGATGCCCGGGGCCATCGGCAACTTCGCGATCGCCGGCCACCGCACCACCCACGGGGCGCCGTTCGGCAGCATCGCCAACCTCCGTGTCGGCGACCACATCTTCGTCCAGACCGCGCAGGGCTACTACACCTACACGTTCCGCAACCTGCAATACGTGAAGCCGACGCAGGTGCAGGTCCTCCAGCAGGTGCCCGACGCCCCCGTCGTGACTGCGGCCTCGAGAGACCGGTTGATCACCATGACCAGTTGCAATCCCAAATACAGTGCTGCCGAGAGGATCGTCGCGTACGGTGTGTTCACCTCCTGGCAGCCGCTCTCCGCGGGCCCCCCGGGAGAAATCGCCTCGATCGTGAAGGGCTGACCGTGTATTACGCTCTCTGGCGCGTCTTGCCCGGCCCCTGGTGGCTGCGCGTTGTCATCCTCATCATCCTGGCCGTCGCCGTCGTCGCGGCGTTGGTCACCTGGGTCTTTCCGTTCGTCGACTCCTTCGTCGAACCTCAAGCGACAGTAGGTTCCTCATGACTCGCATCCTGGTCGTCGACAACTACGACAGTTTCGTCTACACGCTCAACGGCTACCTGCAACAGCTCGGGGCCGAAACCGAGGTCGTGCGCAACGATTCCTTCGCCGGAGCCGAGGCGGCCGCGCGTATCGCCGACTACGACGGCGTTCTGCTGAGCCCGGGCCCCGGTACTCCCGCAGCCGCCGGCGTCTCGGTCGAAGTGGTGCACGCGGCCCTCGAACTGGGCAAGCCGCTCCTCGGAGTCTGCCTCGGGCACCAGGCCATCGCCGAGGCGCTGGGCGCCACGGTCACCCACGCGGAAGAGCTCATGCATGGCAAGACGTCGCAGGTGACACACGATGGCAGTCCGTTCTACGACGGCGTACCCGAACCTTTCCGGGCGACCCGTTACCACTCGCTCGCGGTAGTCGACGGTACGGTTCCTGATGTTCTCGAGGTCACGTCTCGAACCAGTGGAGGCGTGATCATGGGGCTGCGCCACCGGGAGGCCCCGGTCTACGGGGTGCAGTTCCACCCGGAGTCCGTGCTCACCGAGGGCGGCTACAGCATGATCGGCAACTGGCTCGGCGTCGCTGGCCTCGCGACCGCGGCCGAGGCCGCCAGGGGCCTTAGCCCCCTCGTCAACCTCGGCTGAGCGCGGCGCGCGGCGCAGCCGCAGCGCGTCTCAGTGCCCGGGCGTCGCGGGTGCGGTCGCCTGGCCGGTAGAGGTAGTGGAGCCGGTGCACACGGTGAGCGTGATCGACGTGCCCTGCGGTTGCTCGCCCGGCGGGAGCGACTGAGCCGAGACCAGGGTTCCGTCGCCCGTGCAGGTGGCGGAGGTTGCCGTCTGGACGTCGAGGCTGAGCGCGCTCAGTGCCGTGGTCGCCGCGCCGAGCGTCTCGTTCGTGACGTCGGGAACGTTGACGGTGCCACTCGAGACGACGAGGTTGACTGTGGAACCGACCGGGTCTGAGGATCCCGAAGCCGGTGCGGTTGACAGGACCGTGTTGGCCGGCTGGGTCGGGCTGTCTTTCTGCGTGACAGACCCCTTTTTGAAGCCGAGCTTCGTCAGGGCCGCCCAGGCCTGATCTTGGCTCATGCCGGAGGTATCGGGGATGGTCGCCGTCTCGGGCCCGGATGACACGTACACGCTGACAGTGTCTTGGGGGGCGACGTGCGTGCCGGAGGCGGGGTTGGTGCGGACCACGTTGCCGTCGGCGATCGTGCTGCTGGAGATGTCGACGCGCTCTGGCACGAGGTTCAGCTCCTCGAGCTTCGCAGCACTGGCGTCGTACGACTGACTCGTGAGGTTCGGAACCTTGACCGATTGGGCATTCGGCAGAGGGATCGGGGAGAGGTGCCCGACCCAGAAGACGACCGCGACGATGACGATTGCCACCAGGACGATGCCGGCCCAGATCCACGCGACTGGTGGGCGGGTTTGCGTGCGGGTCGGCCGATTCGTGTCGGTGCTGGAGAGTTCTTTGAGGGCCCCCTCGGATCCGGCGGCCGCTCGAGGGTTGACGCCGAACAGGGTGGTCGTGGTGGGCTCGGGAGCCGCCATGCGCCGCGCGGGAAGGTTGCCGGCGCCGGCGTCGATGACGTCGGCTCGGAACTCCGAGGCCGACTGGAATCGGTCGAAGCGGTTCTTCGCGAGAGCGTGCAGGGTCACTGCGTCGAGCGCCGGCGAGACGGCGGGGTTGAGAACGCTCGGGGGGATGGGCGGCTCGCTCACGTGCTGGTACGCAACGGCGACGGGTGAGTCGCCGAGGAACGGCGGACGGCCCGTGAGC
>JAODMX010000350.1 GCA_025464735.1 Frondihabitans sp.
CGCGCTCCGCGTGGGACTACGGGCCCCTCGGCACCGCGCTGAAAGAGAACATCAAGCAGCAGTGGTGGAAGCTCATGGTGCAGGGCCGCGACGACATCGTCGGGCTCGACTCGTCGGTGATCCTGCCGCGTCAGGTGTGGGAGGCCTCCGGGCACGTCGAGGTGTTCTCCGACCCGCTCGTCGAGTCGCTGCACACCCACCAGCGCTACCGAGCCGACCACCTGCGCGAGGCGTACGAGGCCAAGCACGGGCACCCGCCGGTCAACGGTCTCGCCGACATCCGCGACCCCGATACCGGTCAGGAGGGCTCCTGGACGGAGCCACAGAACTTCTCCGGCCTTCTGAAGACCTTCCTCGGCCCGGTCGACAACGAGCAGGGCATGGCGTATCTCCGCCCCGAAACGGCCCAGGGCATCTTCGTCAACTTCGCCAACGTCATGGGCTCCGCCCGCATGAAGCCCCCCTTCGGCATCGCGCAGGTTGGCAAGTCGTTCCGCAATGAAATCACGCCAGGCAACTTCATCTTCCGCACTCGCGAGTTCGAGCAGATGGAGATGGAATTCTTCGTCGAGCCGGGCACCGACGACGAGTGGTTCCAGTACTGGATCGACGCCTGCGAGGAGTGGTATACAGGCCTCGGGCTGTCGGCAGAGAACATCCGTCGCTACGAGCACCCGACCGAGAAGTTGTCGCACTACTCGAAGCGCACCGTCGACCTCGAGTACCGCTTCAGGTTCGCAGGATCCGAGTGGGGCGAACTCATGGGCGTCGCCAACCGCACCGACTTCGACCTTCGCACCCACAGCGAAGCGTCGGGAGTAGACCTGTCGTACTTCGACCAGACCAAAAACGAGCGCTGGATCCCGTACGTGATCGAGCCGGCTTTCGGCCTCACGCGCGCGCTGATGGCGTTCCTCGTCGACGCATATCACGAAGACGAGGCCCCTAACGCGAAGGGCGGCGTCGACAAGCGCACCGTGCTGCGGCTCGACCGGCGATTGGCTCCGATCAAAGTCGCCGTGCTGCCGCTGTCGCGCAACGAGAACCTCTCGCCGCTGGCGCGCTCGGTGGCTGCCGGCCTGCGCAAGCTTTGGAACATCGACTTCGACGACGCCGGCGCCATCGGCCGTCGGTACCGCAGGCAGGACGAGATCGGCACGCCGTTCTGCGTCACCGTCGACTTCGACTCGCTCGACGATTCCGCGGTGACCGTGCGCGAGCGCGACTCGATGGCGCAGGAGCGTGTGTCGCTCGACCAGCTCGAGGGGTACTTGGCGACGCGCCTCGTCGGCGCGTAGTCCGCACGTCAGTCCCCGTCGCCGACCGGCGACGCAGCGACGGGGCCTGCGGTGGAACGCGGGCCGTTTCCGCCCTGCGTGCCGTGTGTCGTGCAGTTCTGGCGGTATTGGCCTGCGTTCCGAGGATGGCCTGCGAGACGCGGGCCGATTTCGCCAAAGGTGCCCTGTCTCGCAGCGGAGTGGCGGGCATGGCCCGCGTTCTGCTCGGTCTCTCCGCAGATCGTGCTGGGGGCCGTCCCAGCCCGGACGGGTCGGGCACTCTGGAGCGGTGAACGATGTTAGGAGCCTCATTCAGAGCCGTGGCGGAGTCGCGCGGACATCGACGCTGTTGCGGCTCGGCGTGACTCGTGCCGAGCTTGACCGACTCGTGCGCGACGACCGGGCCAGCAGGATCCGGAAGGGCTGGCTGAGTACCCTCCCGCAGACGCACCCGCGGGTCCACGCCGTACTTGCTCGGCGGCCAGGTAACGGGCTTGTCTGCGCTAGCCCTCGCCGGAGCATGGATGTGGCGGCACCGCCCCTGGACGTTGTCCGTCCGCGCAGTTCACGAGCGCTTGCCACTGTGCCACGCGGTGTCAGCGTCTGTCGCGCGCCGCGGACGGTGACCCTCGACTCGGAGAGATTGGTGGTACCTCTCGCAGAGGCTCTCCGCCGCGGCCTGCCGCGAGCCTCGTTGGAGGAGGCCGTCGCTGTGCTCGACTGGACTGTGAAGACCGGCCGCTTCAGCGCCTTTGACGTGCAGGAGTTCGTCCTCAGCCTCCCGCGCGAGCGTCAGCGAATCGGTGAGTGGGTCGATCCCAGGTGCGACAGCTTTTTGGAGAGCGTTGTCAGGACGCGCCTCCGGCTCAGTGGACATCGAGTGAAGTCGCAGGTGCCCGTTGGTGCGCTCGGCGCCATCGATCTGGTGGTCGACGACGCGATCGGGGTCGAGACCGACGGGTTCGAGCACCACTCGGCGACGTTCGACGCCGATCGCACGAAAGACCTTGCCATCCTGACCGATGGTCGCACGTCGATGCGACTGGCGTACACGCTTGTTCGAGACGAGTGGGCGACCGTCGAAGCAGCCCTTGACACCGCGCTGCGCGTCCACCGTGCGCATCGTCCTCGTCCTGCCACAGGGGGAGCGTCGTATCCCCGCACTCTGGAGCCTCGTGGCGGCTGCCGCGGGCGCGCCGTGGCGCGCTCGGCGGGAATGCAGGCGGCATCGGGTAGGTTGCCGTTCTTGTGAGCAATAGCATCAAGGTCGACATCTGGTCCGACATCGCCTGCCCGTGGTGTTTCATCGGCAAGCGTAAGTTTGAGAGCGCTGCCGCCGAGTTCCCGGGCGATGTTGAAGTCGAGTACCACTCGTTCGAGCTCTCGCCCGACACTCCGACCGATTTCGAAGGTGGCGAGGTCGACTACCTCGCCAGCCACAAAGGCGTCGCGCCTGAGCAGGCCGAAGCGATGCTTGCCAACGTCGTGGGCAT
>JAODMX010000384.1 GCA_025464735.1 Frondihabitans sp.
CGGGCGATCCGTACCCCAGTGATGAGCTCGACCCGGAGTGGTTTGACCTCGACAAGCTGCCCCTCGACGAGATGTGGGACGACGCCAAATACTGGCTCCCCGGGGTGCTCGACGGGGGACAAGTCTCGCGAGAGTTCGTCTTCGCCGACGACCTTGCCACCGTGGCGTCCGGACGCGCTGTGGAGCCTCGATCCCAGTGATGGCGCGGTTGTCTGCCCCCTTCCGGGTGCCCCCTCGAGAGGGGGGCGCAGCCCTTTCTGAGCTTCTGTAGATTCGAGGTGAGGTCACCACCCGGGTGACAAAACCGCGTTGCAGAGGGAGCGTCGTGACCGTGTTAGACAACCGCACGATCGACAGTATCCGCCTTAAGGCGGACACTGGACGTACCCCGATGGCGTCGGGCAATCAGGTCGGTTGGGTCAGCGCCTTCGTCTGGCCGGCCGTCGGCACAGCGCTCGTCGCCGGATCCCTTCTCGGAGCGCACGGTCTGATGCTGTTCTGGGCCGGCGTGATCGGCAGCCTTGCGATGTTCGTGCGTCAGGTGATCAAGCTCGCCGCCAGGAAGGTGCGCGACGCCAACCTCGTCATCGACAACGCCCCCGGCCGCTTCAACCGTTGAGAGGGCGCTCGACGTCTCGGGAGCCGTCGGCCGTGGCATGCATGACCGGCCGGATGAAGAAATCGATGATGCCGAAGAGCACGGCGCCCATGAACGCGAAGATGGCGTAGCTGTCGAAGCCGCGGGCGGTGTCGCCGCCGTTCGAGGCGAGTGCAATCGACAGGACGTAGAGCACGAGCGCGCCGACAATGAACAGGACGACGAGCCCAAGCAGGAGGCGGTGCAGCTGAAGTCGGGACACGCCACAACGATACCTCTAGAGGTGAGGCACGAACTCCTGCCAGACCCGCCTGCGCTCACCACGCGGATCGAATTCGACGCGGTCGACCGTGTCGATGATGAGCGTGCGTCGCCGGAAGGGATCGTACGAGGGCCAGTCGGCGATCGTGCCTGTCGTGGCGAACTCGAGCCAGCGGCGACGCATCCTGGCCGCAGTTTTCAGGAAACCGCGTCGACCGCCGGCGAGGCTCATGGCCCAGCCGAACGGCGTGTCCATCCGGTCGAAGAGCGCCCAGAGATCAAGCCCGTGGAATGCGTCAACACCGGCGAAGCGCAGGATCCTGGGCGCCGCGTCGAACCGGTAGAAGTACACCTTCTGAAAGCGCGCGTGGCGCTCGGCCACCTTCACCGTCGGAAACCAGAACGAGAAGTCCCCGCCGAAGTCGAGCGCTGGTCGTCTCGCTGGCAGCCCCGGATACTGGGCGGTGATGCGCTTGCGGGCCTTCTTCCTGGTGTTGGCAAAGATGGCGCGGATGCGCAGAGGAGAGGTGGCGAGGATGTCGCGGCGACCCGTGAACACGGACCCCTCGCGGTCGTTCGTGCCGATGAGGAGTGGCACCGGGTGCGCGCGGCCCGCCTTGAAGGCGTCAAGCGGTCGCTCGGGCAGGAACTCGCCGTCGATCACGGGTGACAGGAAGATGGAGCCCGGCTGGTCGTCGGGGGTGCGGAGCATCAGACGCGCCGTCGCCTTGACCAGAACGCTCGTCGACGCCCGGTCGAGCAGTGCTGCGGCATCCTCGTGCGAGGTCGACTCGAGATCGTCGTCCCGCACGACACGGCTCAGGACCTCAAGGAACTCACCGGCCCACCTCTCGGTCACCTCGGGCGGGTACACGGCGTTGGCGGGTGGGCTCTGCGCGATCGCACGGGCGAAGAGCCCGCGGGCCCGCGGAACGGCCATCAGGGTCGTGACCGCGTTGGCTCCTGCGCTCTCTCCGCAGATGGTCACCGCGTGCGGGTCGCCGCCGAACTGGGCGACGTTGTCACGGACCCATTCGAGGGCAGCGACCTGGTCGCGAAGGCCCAGATTCGAGTCGAACCTGCGATTCTTCGTCGACCAGCCCGTGAAGTCGACGTAGCCGAGGCCGCCGAGCCGATAGTTGAAGCTCACGTAGACGATGCCGCCCTCGCGGACGAGCGCCTCGCCCTGTCGCGGGAACTCCCGCGACGAGCCCACCGCGTATGCGCCACCGTGAATGTAGACGAACACCGGGAGGGTCTCGCCGGGCATCGAGCCCTCGGGGGCGAGGACATTGATCGTCAGGCAGTCTTCGTCCTGCGGGGTCGTGGCGTCGATGCCGACGAATTGGCCACGGTCCTGTGGTGCCGCCGGCCCGAAGTGCCTGGCGCTCCGGATCCCGCGCCACTCCTTGGCCGGGCGAGGGGCGCGGAATCGAAGCGGACCGATAGGAGCCTCGGCGTAGGGAATTCCGCGCCAGGCCAGGATCCCGCGCTCGGCGACGCCCCGGACCTCGCCCTGGGTGGTCGTGCGCTGCATCACGCTCTCGATGCTACGAGGCGCATATGAATTCCGATCAAGAGTTCACCCGGATGCCACCTGGCAGAATGGACTCCCGGCTTCTCTCGCAGCGGCCGCCGCCTCCGACGGACGGATCCGCCATGGAACTTCTCGAACTCCTTCTGATCCTCGCCGGCTCGCTCGCCGTCACGGCGTTCGCCCGGTGGAGGAGCCTCCCCGCGCCGCTGCTCGTCGTCGCCGTGGCGCTGTGCGTGTCGTTCATCCCCGGGATCCCGAAGATCGAGATCGACTCCCAGGTCATCCTGACCGTCATCCTGCCGCCGCTCCTTTACTCGGCGTCACTCGACGTGTCGCTCCAGAATTTCCGGCAGAGTCTTGTGCAGATCCGCCGTCTCGGCATCGGGCTTGTCATCGTCACGGCGCTCGTCGTCGGCTTCGTCGCGTACCACCTGATCCCCGACATGACGCTGCCGGCCGCGATCCTGGTCGGCGCCATCGTCGCGCCGCCCGACGCCGTCTCGGCCGCGGCCATCGGTCGCAAACTGGGGCTGCCGCGCAAGGTCATGAGCGTGATCTCGGGCGAGAGTCTTATCAACGACGCCGCGTCGTTGACCCTCGTGAAGGTCTTCCTCGCGATCGTCGGTGGTGCTTCCCTGTCGCTCGGTCACGATCTCGGGATATTCGCTCTCGCGATCGGCGTCGGAGTCGCCGTGGGTCTGGTGCTTGGCGTGACGGTGCACTTCGTCCGGATGCGTATCAACGATCCCGTGGTCGAAATCGTGATCGGGCTTCTCCTGCCCTTTATCGCCTACATCGTGGCCGAGGAGCTCCAAGGGTCCGGTGTGCTCGCGGTCGTCTCGGCCGGCCTCTACGTCGGATACAACTCACCCAAGTCTGGCTACGCCACGCGCCTTCAGGAGCGTCCGATCTGGGCCGCACTCGACGTGACGCTCGAGGGCTTCGTCTTCGCCCTGATCGGGCTGCAACTGGCAACCGTGGTGGCCGATGTCTCGTCATCCAGCAGGGGGCTCGGGCAGAGCGTCGGGGTGGCGTTCGTGGTTCTCGGAGTGGTGATCCTGACCCGGCCGGTCTTCGTCTTCGTCACGTACTACTGGTCGCGCGGCGTGCGAAGAATCATCCACTCGCGGTTCCGACGCTTTCGACGAGCAAGGACGGCGCGGTTGGTCTGGGGCCGCTCCGACCCCAAGCTCGATTGGCGGCAGTTGACCGTGATCTCCTGGACCGGCATGAGAGGTGTGGTCACCCTCGCCGCGGCCGTGTCCATCCCGATGGTCACGGAAGGCCACCAGGTCCCCGCCCGCGACACGATGTTCCTCATCGCGTTCGTTGTGACGGTCGGCACGCTCCTCCTGCAGGGGCTCACCCTGCCCGCAGTCATTCGCCGACTCGGCGTCCAAGACCTCGGTCAGGCCGAGCGAGACGTGCAGGCCGAACTCCGATTGGTCTCCAACTCCACACAGCAGGCCGTCGACTACATCGACAAGCGACGCGACGCTTGGGCCGAGGAGTGGGGTGCCGAACCGATCGACCGGGGGATCACGCTGCTCAAGGAGCGCCTGCAGAGGCAGGACGTCGCATTCAGGCAGGGTCTCCGCGACGACGCCGACGACGAGGCGGTCGAACAGGGAGAACCGGATTCGTCGCTCGCTCGTCCGAACCGCAACAACGCCCGCGCGCTTGCGAGCATCCGTCGCGAGTTACTTGAGAAGCGGCGCGAGGTCGTGGTGCGGGAGCGGGACGCCGGCAACCTCGACGAGGAGGTCATGCGACGTGTGCTCCTCGGTCTCGACGCCGAGGAGCTGGCCATGGACACCTCGGCCGTGTCGCGCACGCGCTCCTGACGCTGCGCGCTTCGGCTCGCACGCAGTCCGCCTGCGCGCCCTTCGCGACCTCGTGCGTGTCGCTCGCGCCGTTTCGCGCGCCGCTCACGATCACTATGAAGGAGATCGTGCGTCCGTTGGCTGCCGGCTGCGCAACTCACGCCGGTCGCTTCGAGATTCTCCTTCAATTTCACCGGTCTGGCGCCGCGGACGGCGGGTGCTCGGATCGGCAGGACTCCACGAGTGGCGGCTCGGCACGAAAGTGAGCGGCGAGTCGTGGAGTCCTGACGGCCACCGCCGGATCCTGACGGCGTCCTGACCACTGAGAATTCACCTGTTCGTCCCCGATCAGAAAGATTCGAGTTGACCGCCGTTCACCCGGCTGGAAGACTCGCGGCGGTGGATCTCACAGTCATAGTCGTCCTGGTCATCGCGTTGGCCATCTTTTTCGACTTCACAAACGGTTTTCACGACACTGCCAACGCGATGGCCACTCCGATCGCGACCGGAGCGATGAGGCCCAAGGTCGCGGTGACCGTCGCCGCGCTCCTGAACCTCGTCGGCGCCTTCCTGTCGACGGAGGTCGCCAAGACCATCTCG
>JAODMX010000385.1 GCA_025464735.1 Frondihabitans sp.
ACCGGGTAGACGCCGAGGTCGAGCAGGGCTCCACCGGCGAGCGCCGGGTCGAAGAGGCGGCTCGTGGGGTCGTAGGTCGCGTACCCGCCGAAGTCGGCCGTCACGATTCGCACCGCGCCGAGGTCACCGCGCTCAAGGATCTGCCGCACGATGTCGCTCTGCGGGCGGTACCTCGTCCACATCGCCTCCGTCACGAAGACGCCGGCCGCTCGTGCCGCGTCGGCGATGCGCCGGGCACCCGCGGCATCGACCGCGATCGGCTTCTCGATCAGCACGTGCTTGCCGGCCGCGATGGCGAGCAGGGCGTGCTCCTCGTGCTCGCTGTGCGGGGAGGCGACGTACACGACGTCGACCCTCGGATCCGAGACCAACTGCTCGTAGGATCCGTACGATCGCTCGGCACCGTGCTTCGCCGCGAAGGCG
Organism: Frondihabitans sp.; assembly: GCA_025464735.1. The sequence continues at coordinate 424 of JAODMX010000385.1, forward strand.
GCTGCTCGCTCGGCACTTCGCGACCCGACTGCCACGACTCGTTGATCTGTGTGCCGTAGGAGCGAGTCGACGAAGTCGTTCGCGATCACGCCCGGCGCGAGAATGCCCCAGCGCAGCGCGGGGGCGTCGCGCGGGTCGGTGAAGCGGGGAGCGGGCAGGCGCTCGGACGTCGATGTCATCCCCCTAGTCTGCCGCGAGGTGACGGAACGAGCGCTCTGGGATTACGGAGTGCTGAGCACGGGAACTTTCGCCGGACACACGGTGTTCTGTTGACTGGGGCCGCAGCCAGTGGTCCCGACGAACAGGAGGCAGCATGTCGCACGAGTACCGCAAAGATCCAGAGGCCATCGCCCGGCTCGACCGGGAGCAGTACCGCGTCACGCAGAAGAACGGCACCGAGCCCGCCTTCCAGAACGAGTTCTGGAACAAGAAAGACGCCGGAATCTACGTCGACATCGTGTCCGGCGAGCCGCTCTTCGCGTCGACCGACAAGTACGACAGCCACTCCGGGTGGCCGAGCTTCACACGCCCGATCGACGCCGAGAACGTCGTCGAGCACAAAGACAAGTCGTTCTTCTTCACCCGCACCGAGGTGCGCAGCGCGTCGGGCGACAGCCACCTTGGGCACCTGTTCGACGACGGTCCGCCCGCCGACGGTGGGCTCCGCTACTGCATCAACTCCGCCGCTCTGCGCTTCGTGGCCTACGCCGACCTCGAAGCCGAGGGGTATGGCGCCTACAAGACCCTTTTCACCGACCAGGAAGGCCCCACCATGATCGACTCCGCCACGACCTCCTCCGCCTCCACTCCTGCGACCGAGACCGCGATCCTCGCCGGCGGCTGTTTCTGGGGTGCGCAGCAGCTGCTTCGCCGTCGACCCGGCGTCATCTCTACACGCGTCGGGTATTCGGGCGGCGAGGTTCCGAACGCGACCTACCGCCATCACGGCAACCACGCCGAGTCTGTCGAGATCGTCTTCGACCCCTCGGTGATCTCGTTCCGTGAGCTGCTGGAGTTCTTCTTCCAGATCCACGACCCGTCGACGAAGAATCGTCAGGGCAACGACCTCGGTGCGAGCTACCGTTCCGCGATCTTCTACACCAGCGACGAGCAGAAGCGCGTCGCCCTCGACACCATCGCCGATGTCGACGCGTCGGGCCTGTGGCCGGGCAAGGTCGTCACCGAGGTGACCGCCGCGGGACCGTTCTGGGAGGCCGAAGAGGAGCACCAGGACTACCTCGAGAAGTACCCGGCCGGCTACACCTGCCACTACGTGCGTCCCGGCTGGAAGCTGCCGCACCGCGAGGAGTCGCTCACGCACTGACCGGTGTCGGAGGGTCGGCTTAGTCTTCTTCCGCACCGCGGGAGGTCGACCATGCCGAACATCACGAACGCCGGATCCGGAGGGCCGGGCAGCGAAAGCGCCCCGGCCCTCCGCTGGCAGGGCCAACGCATCGACGTGGAGGAGGCCGGCGCGCTCCCCGGCCTCACCCGCGTCACAGGTCTCGTCCGCAGTGTGCGCACGCCCGAGTTCGCCGGCGTGACCTTCCACGAGGTGCTCGCCAAGAGCGCGCTCAACCACGTGGCCGAGACGAGCAACATGATGCCCGGCGAGTGGACGATCAACCCGTATCGCGGCTGCACGCACGCCTGTGTCTACTGTTACGCGCGGCCCACCCACGACCACCTGGGGCTCGGAATCGGCGCTGACTTCGAACGTCAGATCGTCGTCAAGACGAACATCGCCGAGGTGCTGCGGTCGGAGCTGGCCCGGAAGCGCACCCTGCCGCAGCGCGTCTCGCTCGGGACCAATACGGATCCTTATCAACGCGCCGAGGGCCGCTATGCCCTGATGCCCGGCATCATCGATGCGCTGGCCGACGCGCGGATGCCGTTCTCGATCCTCACCAAGGGCACGCTGATCCGGCGCGACATCGAGCGCTTGCAGCGGGCGTCGCGCCACGTCAAGGTCGAGTTGGGGATGTCCATCGCCATCCTCGACGACGAGCTGCAGCACTCGATCGAGCCGGGCACGCCCTCGGCCAGCGCGCGGCTCGAGACGGTCCGGGCGATCCGGGCCGCCGGTCTTGACTGCACGGTCTTCGTCGCGCCGATCCTGCCCTGGCTCACCGACGGCGAAGACCAGATCGACGCGCTGATCGGGGCGCTCGCCGTCGCCGGCGCCACGAACATCCTGCCGACGCCGCTCTACCTGCTTCCGGGGGTGAAGGAGCTGTTCTTCACCTGGCTGCGGGAGACGCATCCGGAGCTCGTCGAGGGTTACGCGCGCCTCTACTCGTCGGGAACGCGGGCGCCCCGCGGCTACAACGACCTCGTGCACGCGCGGGTGCGGCGCGCGCTCGTTGCCCACGGCCTGCCCGTGCCCGACGACGACACGCACGACAAGTTCGCGCTGCACGGGAGGCGTGCGGCGCCGGCGAGTCCGGCGGCGCCGACGCTGTTCTAGCGGAGCGGAGACGTCTCCCGAGCCGCGCGCGACCACTATCGCCGTCCCTCTAGCGGTGCGGCCGCCAGCGGGATACGTTGACGCCATCGGAGGAGTCAAGTTCGCCGTCGCTGCGTCGGCCTAGTCCCCGCCAACTCTTAAGTGGGGCCGGCTGGTCAAATCTGTGATCGGCCATCAGCACTGTCAGACAGGTCCCGGTTTCGTTCGATCCGTCTTTTCGCCCTCGGTGAGGGCTTAATTTGTTGTGCCGACTTTCGCCTGTAGGGGGCAACCGTGTCTGCTCGTCATGTTCGTCGTGCGTCTCGTTCTCGCACGGGTCTCCAACTTGGGTTGGTGGCCGTCACCGCGGTCGCGCTCGTGGGTCTCACCGCCGTGTCTGCACAAGCCGCTCTGCCCACGGGCCCGACGATGACAGGGTTGACGGGTTCTCGTCCGTCGGCGACGAACCTGTCTTTCCCGATCAGCGATCGCGTCTCGGCGCAGGTCGATGTTGCGACCGGCAATCTGCTTGTCTCCACCGCCGGTCTCGCCCAGACGGGGTGAACTCGCCGGTGCAGATCGGTGAGACCTACAACTCGTTGGGGTTCCTGGCGGGCCGGACGACGACCCCGGCGGCAAATGGCTGGTCGGTCAACCTCGCCGGTGCGGGCAGCTTGACGATCAACGGGTCGGATCCCGTCTACGTGCGCCCGGATGGGAGCACCTGGTCTTTCACACCGGTTACGGGGTCGACCACGGCGTACACGTCGCCGGCGGGCCTTACCAAGACGTTGACCCACAATCCGACAGCGAACACCTTTACGTTGACCGATCTCGTTTCCCGGCAGGTCGTGGTTTATGACAACAATGGCAATCCGACGTCGGTGACGGACAAGAACGGCAACGTGGTCACGACCACGTTCACCTCGGGGGTCCCGACCACCGTCGCGACGACGGCCGGTCCGTCCGCGGCCAGGGCGGCCGCATTCAGCTACAACGCGAGCACGCTGCTCTGGACGATCACGCAGACGAACGGCGCCCATACCCGGTCGATCAGCTATCAGAAGAACTCCTCCTCCGACATCACCGGGTTCACCGATGCGGACGGGAAGAGCACCGCGTTCACCTACACGTCCGGTCACCTGACGAAGATCGTTTCGACGACGGGGGCGGAGACGGACGTCTCCTACAACTCGGTCGGGCAGGTCTCGGAAGTCGATCAGCAGAACACCAGCACCGGATCCCCGGGGACGTCCACGACACGGTTGACCTACCCGACAACGACGCAGTCGCTCGTCGCTGGACCGGACACGAACACCAGTGTCGCTGTTGCGACCGGGCCGCACACGACATACTCGATCAACTCTTCTCAGGAGCTGGTGAATACTGCGACGGATGCGATGGCCGGGTCCGCTCGTCGACCTATAACGCGAACGCGCTTCCGCTGACCGGGACCTCCGGTGCCTCCGGCGCGACCGGGACCACGACGACGACCGGTGTCTACGGGGCGAACAGCAACCAGTCGCTGACGAGCATCACTGCGCAGGGTGGCACGTCGTCGACGGCGACCTACAGCAACGCGAGCCCGGCGACCGCGTTCCTGCCACAGACGACGACATCCGACTCTGGATCCGGATCGTCTACGACGACACTCGCTTATGACGGGACGGGGAATCCGCTGTCGTCCACGACCGGATCCGGGGCCACGATGGCGCAGTCCGCGCTGACCTACATCACGGACGGCACAGTCGCCACCGCCCTCGCGCCGGGGAATGGGACGAACACCACCCAGTACGGGTACAACACCGACCACCAGCAGACGTCGATGACCCCGGCCACCGGCAGCTCGCTGGCGGCCAAGGCGTACACGTACGACTACTTCGGCCGCCTCGCGACCGAGACTGACGGCGCCGGGCGCACCACCACCTACACCTACGACAATGACGACCGACTTCTCACGACGGCGTTCTCCGACTCGACCGGGACCGTCACCAACACCTACGACAACGCCGGGCACCTGCTCACTCAGGCATCAAGCCCGGGCACGATCACGAACACCTACGACCAGCTCGGCCGACTCACCTCGACGGTGAACACGGCCGGCGGCGGCACCGTCTCATACGGCTACGACCAGGCCTCCAACGAAACCTCGGAGACGACCAGCTACGGGACCTGGACGAACAGTTACGACGCCTCAGGGGTGCTCTACCTGACCAAATACCCGAAAGGCAGCTCGTACCAGTACGCGGATTACGCGACTGACAACCAGGGCCGCCGCACCGACACGTGGTTGCAGGGCTACGCCGACTACACCAACGGTGGCACGGCCCCCGCGGCCTGGGCCGGCCATGAGCAAACCAGCTACGACAACAACGGGCGCGTCAGTGAACTGAAGGCGACCACGAACAGTGCCAGCCCGACCGTCACCTTCGACACCACCTACTGCTACAACTCCGCCTCCACCACCAGCTGCGGTACCGGGACGACCACGGACCACTCGAAGATCCAGTGGTCGAAGAACGTCCTGACCAGTCAGCTGACGACGTATACGTACGACGGATCCGGCCGCGTGCTGACCGCTACCCAATCGGGCGGCACCAGCAACACCACCTACACATACTCGTATGACCTCCGCGGCAACCGGCTCACCGCCGTCGCCTCCGGTTCCACGTCCTCATCGCAGACCTTGACCTACAACTTGGCGAACCAGATCACCTCCACCGGGTACACGTACGACGGCGCGGGGAACCTCAAGGCCACTCCGACCGCGACGTACACGTATAACGCGGCCGAGCAGATGACGACGGCGACGAACACCGGCAGCGGTGTCGTCACGAGCTACACCTACGCCGGCTCCGCGCAAAACGAGGTCCTCTCCGAATCGAGTCCCGGCGGGCTGACCTACAACCTCACCTACGGGCAGGACGACGCACAAGGCCAGCCCGAGATCGTCAAATACGGTGTCACCGGGGGTGGCAGCACCCTCACCGGGAACCTGTTCAGCGACCCGACCACCGGGCAAGCCCTGATGCTGACGACGTCCTCCGATATTGCTTGCCTTTATGTGTACGACGGTCTCGACAACCCGGTCGGACTCCTGATCGACTCGGGCACCAACGCCGCCACCGGCAACTACGACCCCTACGGTGTCGGAGCCCTCACGGGATCCGGGAACGGTGCCTCGCAGAACCCGTATACGTTCCATGGTGGGATCCAGGACCGGGCTTCCGGGCTGATCAAGTTCGGGATCCGCTGGTACAACCCGGTTACCGGGACGTGGACTCAGCAGGACACGTTGGACGCCCCGCTCGACCCCGCCAACGCCAACCGGTACGTCTTCGTCGGCGGGGACCCAATCGACGGGCTCGACCCGACAGGCACCTTCTCGTGTGCTCTGGAAGCAAGTCTTGGGGCACTGGCTATCGTTGGTGCTGCTGCCGAGGTCGCGGTATTCAGTGCGACGCTCCCTGAGACCTTGGGGCTGAGCGCGGTAGGTGAGGCAGCGGTCGCTGGTGAGACTGCAGCAGTTTTTGCCTTAGGAGTCGGACTGGTGGGGAATGCGATTAGCAGGTGCTAGACCTAGCAAAGGAATCCAGATGAAGGCCAGGAGGACATTGTGCCCAGATCTATAGTGGCCGTTTCACTTTTCATGCTTGTTATTGAAATCGCTGTGGTTGTCGTCGGTATCAGCGTGATTGTTGGCAGTCACGACGGTAACCCAGGGCTCGGGATCTTCCTCGTGGTCGTGGCTGGTCTCGCCCTCATTGCCCACGGCGCATGGACAGTCGACGCTAGACGCCACCGACGGTAGGCGGCGAGAACAACGTCCACCGGAGTTCGGCCTCGTTGGCATCGGCGAAGCCATCGGAAACATACGGGAGCCGTCGCCACAATCTGGACCGGCCCCGGAGCCCTGGCAGACTGCGGAATCGGTGCCGCCACGGAGGCGCGGCCGGCGGCCCGGTTGCAGGCGCACTCGCCCGCGCGCCGACCCTCATACTTGGTGCCGTAGCCGCCTTTGCGACTGCCGCGGCGGCTGCGACCGTTTATTCAATCGGAGATGTGGCGAACCAATGCTGAATCAGGGCCGACCTGTATGGACCACGCGGATGACGGTTCTACTGGTCACGCTCATCTTGGGCGCGGCGCTCCTGGCCGCCGCCCTTCTCTATATCGAGCCGCTGCTGCTGAAAATTCTGCTTTCAATCGTTGGCATCTGCATCCTGGTGGTTTCGGGTGTCACCCTGGTGCGCCTTCGCGCAAGCCACGAATAGAACCATTTCGAAAGGGATCATTCGTCCAGATCTAGGCCGTTCACACACTGCAGAAAGGATCCAATGGTGACGTTCGGGATGCATTCGAACCGTCGCTGTGCACTGTCGGCCGTTGCTCGGTCTGGCTCCAGGCCTGTCACTGTGGCGACCGAAGGCACCAGTCGGGCGATTAGGTTTCCCGTCCCTCTACGCGGCAGTCACGGCCCCGGCAGATATCTTCGTAGCTCCCGCAGCGAACACTGTAGGAGCGTTGGCGGTGGCTGGTGTGTCCGGGGCAATCGCCGGGTTGAGCACGCTCAGCTCGTTCCTGGAAGGTTGTTAGGTGGGTTACGTTTTGCTCTTTGTCGGAGTCGTTGTTCTAGCCG